>DAOVUU010000041.1 GCA_030632405.1 Desulfobulbaceae bacterium
AAGGCATAATGATCCGCAGATGTGATAATTACAGTGGACTTGATTCGTCTTTTATTCGTATCGCCGTACGTACAGAAAAAGAGAATGCATTTTTATTAAATGTGTTATCAAAATTTTATGGCCGTGTAAAAAGTAAAAGTGGCAGGAAGCGGAGCGGTCGATCAATCATGTTTCAAGGAACATCGTCAGATGCTGGTAAATCTATCCTGACTGCAGCACTCTGTCGTATTTTGTATCAGGACGGGGTGAAGGTTGCACCATTTAAGTCGCAAAATATGTCCCTTAATTCATTTGTAACTCTGCAGGGAGATGAAATGGGCAGGGCACAGGTGGTCCAATCCCAGGCTGCCAGACTTGATCCGGATTGCAGAATGAATCCAATCCTTCTAAAACCAAATTCTGATACTGGCAGCCAAATTATTGTAAAGGGGAAATCCGTCGGAAACATGTCTGTTCTTGAGTATAACGCATATAAACCTGAAGGTTGGCGGGCAGTCTGCGAAAGTTTCGACTCCCTTGCAGCTGAATACGATGTTGTTGTTTTAGAAGGCGCGGGGTCTCCGGGTGAAGTTAATTTGAAAGCTGATGATATTGTGAACATGAAAATGGCACACTATGCAGAAGCTCCAGTTATACTTGTAGGTGATATTGACAGGGGGGGCATATATGCATCTTTTGTCGGGACGATGGAAGTTCTGGCAGAATGGGAAAGACATCTTGTCGCTGGTTTTATAGTAAATAAATTCAGAGGCCAGGCTTCTTTGCTTGATTCTGCACACAGCTATATAAAAAACCATACCGGGCGTGAGGTAATGGGAGTTATCCCATATCTTGCAGACCTCGGGTTACCTGAAGAAGATTCGGTTTCGTTTAAAAAGGGGATTTTTAACAGGGAGAGAGAGCGAGAAGACAGTGTCGATATTGTTGTCATTAATCTTCCGCATATTTCTAATTTCACGGATATTGAACCTTTTCTTGACGAACCTGATGTTAACATTCGTATAGTCAATAAGATATCCGAAGTGGGCAGCCCACAGGCAATAATTCTACCGGGGTCTAAAAATGTGATACACGACCTTCAGTTTTTAAAATCTGAAGGTTTTGAAGAAATTATACGTAAAAACCGTAATACCGGTTGTGAAATAGTTGGTATTTGCGGTGGATACATGATGCTTGGAAATACGATTCACGATCCCCATCAAATTGAATCTACTGCCGGCCAGATCCAGGGACTGGGTTATCTAAACCTGACAACAGTTATCGATAAAGACAAACGTCTTACCCGGGTACAAGGTGTACACAAAATCTCTAAATTCAGGATTTCAGGATATGAAATACATCATGGTATTTCAACCGAACCCGGTCGACCGCTCTTTATTTTTGATGACAACTCTGTCTGTGGTACTGCGGATGAAACAGGGGAGATTTGGGGCTGTTACCTGCATGGAGTTTTTGATTCTGATGATTTCCGAAGATGGTTTATTGATGGCCTGCGCAGCAGGGCAGGTTTACATCCGGTAGGTGAAGTTATTGCGCCCTATAATCTTGAAAAAGCCTTCGACCGCCTTGCAGATTGTGTGAGGGCCAATGTTGATATTGATTCAATTTATCGACTGCTGAAGATATGATGGCGTCGTTAAAAAGATCATTCGCCGTATAGATGGCCGACCTTTTCAGAAACGAAATCCCGATGATATATACCTTTCAGATTGTTGCTGCACTGTTACTCGATTTTCTCTTTGGAGATCCGCAATGGTATCCTCACCCTGTCAGGTTGATCGGAGTCATCTGCGGGGTAAGTGAAAATACAACAAGGAAATATATAAACAATCCATTCATTGCAGGATTTATAACGGTTATAATTGTCCTTTTGATTACTGGCAGCACTGTTTTTGTACTCTTAATTACCTGCTATACTCTCTCTGTTATTCTCGGGGATATTGCTTCTGTGATTTTACTTTATACAGCCTTTGCGGCAAGGGATTTGATACGTCACAGTGGGGATGTCTTCCACCGATTGACCGATAATCGGAATCTGGCTGAAGCCAGAAAGGCTGTTGGTAAAATTGTGGGAAGAGATACACATTCTTTGAATGATTCAGAAATAAGTAAGGCATGTGTTGAAACAGTGGCCGAAAACATGGTGGATGGAATTACAGCTCCTTTCTTTTTTGCGTTACTCTTTGGACTCTTTTCCCCATATGTAAACATGACTGCAATTGGATGCTCCGCTGTTGGTGCTCTTCTTTATAAAGCTGTCAATACAATGGATTCAATGATTGGCTATAAAAATGATAAATATGTTGATTTCGGGAGAATGGCTGCCAGGCTTGACGATTTAGTTAATTTAATACCTTCCCGAATCAGTGGTTTCATGGTTATTATTGCTGCTTTTATTTTAAAACTAGATTACAGAGGAGCATTTAAAATTTTTTTACGCGACAGACTGAACCATTCCAGCCCAAATGCTGGACATACTGAAGCTGCTGTCGCCGGCGCTCTTGGAATACGCCTCGGAGGGCCGGCAGTGTATTTTGGCAAAGTCATATCTAAGCCTTTTATTGGTGATGAAATCTTTAAAATAATGCCGGATAATATCAAAACCAGTAATAAATTGGTACTTATTGCATCACTCCTGTTTATAGCAGCCTTTCTTGCATTACGCGGAGTGATTTCTACCTTTAACTAGTATGGAGAAAAAATGGAAAGAACATTCGGAATTATAAAGCCAAATGCATTTACTGACGGCAACAGTGGTAAAATCCTCAGTCGAATATATGATGAAGGATTTAAGGTTGTAGGGCTGAAAAAACTCTATCTAAGCAAGGTTGAGGCGGAAGGTTTTTATTACGTGCATAAAGAGAGACCTTTTTTTGCCGAATTGACTGAGTTTATGTCAAGTGGACCCTGTATTGTCATGGTGCTTGAGGCAAAGGATGCCATTCTGAAATGGAGAGAACTTATGGGGGCGACAAATCCGGCTGAATCGGCAGAGGGTACCCTGCGTCGTGAGTTTGGTGCCTCGCTTGGGGAAAATGCTACCCATGGTTCAGATGCTCCTGAGACTGCAGCTTTTGAAATTGGTTATTTTTTTTCCGGCCTGGAGTTGTTGTAGAACCGATCATATAGGGCAAACACTGTGAACCGGGGTTATTCCTGTACTCCGGTCACGGTGCACTGGATAGTTCCTTTATGTAAAAGAATTTCCAGGTTGTCTTCTTTTACTACACTTGAACAGTTGCATACGATTTCTTTTCTCCCGCTGAGGGCATCGTATTTTGTGACAATGGAATACCCTCTGGCCAGGGTGGCAAGTGGACTGACGCTGTTTAAAACAGCTGTTGCATTAGTAAACTCTGATTCCTTATTGTAGAGATGTGTCTGAATTTGATTGACCAGCCTTGAGACGAGCAGTTTCAGTTTTTGTTCCCGTAACTCTAGTTTTGCCAGTGGAGCGTGGGATTCCAGTTTTTGCAATAGATAGCGAAAGTGCGTGTCCTTATGGGCTAAATTGTTTCCAATTTCCTGGTGGAGATATATCCTACTGAGGTTAAGCCTCAGGTCCATATTCTCGAACATCCTGTCCAGGTCACTCAGCAATCTGATGTTAGTTCGAGTTTTTAGTTCTAACTGGCTTATTTTGTGTTCTAAAAAATATATCACTCTCTTTTTTAACGCCGCCAGGTGGTCTCGTACTGCAGTTACGTCAGGCAAAATTTTAATTGCAGCTCCCGTGGGGGTGGGGCAACGGAAATCTGCACAAAAATCCGCTATGGTAAAATCAACTTCATGACCTATTCCGGTGACAATCGGAATCTCGGAGCTAAAAATAGCACGGGCCACTTCCTCCTCATTAAAAGCCCAGAGATCTTCGATAGAACCACCTCCTCGACAAAGCACGATGATTTCGATATTCTCGATCCTGTTCGCCAGCTTTATCGCCTGGGCGATCTCAGCGGAGGCCATTTTCCCCTGTACCTTGACTGGAAGTATCTGGAAATGGACCGGTGACTCTCTGATGCTGGCAATTTTCAAGAAATCTCTCAATGCGGCACCTGTCGGGGAAGATATAATAGCAACTTTCTCAGGATGGGGTGGGAGTTCTTTTTTACATTTTTCGGAAAAAAGACCCTCAAGGGATAATTTTTCTTTGAGTTTTTCGTATTCTCTCTGCAGGTTTCCAATGCCATATTGTTCAATAGTGTCGACTATAAACTGATATTCACCCCGAGGCTCATACACCGATATTCTGCCAAAACAGATAACCTGTTGACCGTCTGTCAATCTACAATTGAGGTATCTCTTCTGGTTTTTGAAAAGTACCGCCCGCACCTGGGACCGGGCATCTTTTAAGGAAAAATAGGAATGACCGGAGAACGGTGTTTTGAGGTTTGAGATTTCGCCTCTTACCCTGATAAATTTGTACTCACCCTCCAATAGTATTTTAATTGATCGAGTAAGCTGGGTAATTGTCAATACCGATTGTGTTTGAGTGTCGTGTATCATATGAACTGTAGAAAATAGATGAAAAAATAGCATGTTTACGCATGGACAGACATGGAGGTATATATTATATTGTCCGACCTGAGTAAAGTCTTCAAAAAAATTATACAAACAATAATAACAATCTAATAAAAACTTAAAATCTTTGATGGTTAAGTAATAAACTTTATAGCAACGAAGCAAATGAAGAGTTTTTTACGACGCCATCATCATTAATCGGAGGAATTAAAATGGCCAGTGAGAGTGCCTTTAATAAGCGGCTTACTGAAGAGACGAGTATGGACCAGGTAGAGGGGTTGCTGGAGCATCTTAATCTGCCGCCCAAGGCGATAGATTTTATACGGAAAAACCAGCGTATGCTCCAAATCGCACTCGCTGTTGTTGTCGCTGTAGTTGTATCGCTATCACTTTACAATTCTTATCGAAAAGGTGTTATCGAAGACGCTGCATCCGCCCTATCTTCAGCTTTACAGAATGATGGTGAGGAAAGAGCTCTCTCCCTGTCTCAAATTACTGAAGAGTATGGGAATACAACTTCAGCACAGTGGGCTAAAATCGAACTGGCTCATCTTGATATGAAAGATGGCGAATACGCAGCTGCAGCCGAAAAATATATTGCAGAGCTGAATAGTTTAAAAGAGGATGACCCTCTCTACGCTTTACTGTTATTTGGTGCTGGCCAAGCACTCGAAGCAGAAAAAAAATATAGCTCAGCAGAAGATCAATATGACCGTCTGAAAGAACTCAAAGGATATGAGCATTTAGGCTATGGAGGTCTGGCCCGTATCCAGGAGATTCAAGGAAATCTCGAGAAGGCAAATTTACTCTATAATAATTATTTATTAAAAATTGGAGATGACCCGTCGTCGGGTCAGGCCAGAAGTGACATTGAAGCCAGAATAGCACGAAATAAGGCGAAAATGTGAAAATTGTACGATCCTCAAAAGAGATGTATGGACTGTCTGGTCGGTGGAAAAAAACAGGACAGATAATTTCTCTTGTACCTACAATGGGATGCCTGCATGAAGGCCATTTATCACTTATTCATAATGCCAGAAATGCGAGTGACAGGGTAATTGTATCGCTGTTTGTGAATCCTATGCAATTCAGCCAGAATGAAGATTTCGATTCATATCCGAATCAATTCAAGCGAGACAGTGAATTGATCGAAAATAGTGGGGCTGATGCCCTTTTCTGCCCTCCGGTGGAGGAGATGTATTCAGAGACTTTCCAGACCAGAATAACTGTCAGCAAACTTTCCCGGGGAATGTGCGGGAAAGACAGACCTGGGCATTTTGACGGAGTTGCAACGGTAGTTACAAAACTCTTTAACGTAACTGATCCTGATGTAGCGGTTTTTGGGCAGAAGGATTTCCAGCAATTAGTCATAATACGGCAGTTAGCAGAGGATCTCAGTTACAATATTAAAATTATAGGGGCGCCTATTGTTCGTGAGAAAGATGGTTTGGCCATGAGCTCCAGGAATATTTATCTTGACCCTGAAGGGCGTAAATGCGCACTCTGTCTCTATGAGGCAATTCAAGCTTCAAAAAACATGCTGCGAACCCTTGGCGAAGTAGCGGTTGAGACTCTACTTGAAAACACAAAAAAAATTGTGGGGAGAGCCGGTGCTAAACTTGAATACGCTGTAATTGTGAACGAGTTTACCCTGGTCCCTGATGATTATATAAATAATCATAGTATATTAGCGCTGGCTGTTAAAGTTGGCGACTCAGTACGATTGATAGATAATAGTAAGCTGATAGCATAATCCTTTCTCCCCGGGACAAGCTCCTAGACATTTCCTCCAGGGAAAATGGACGAAGTAGATAAAGAGATGGTTGATAATCCTGAATGTATCCTTCTGGTTTATTCACCAAAACAGTAATCAAAGGAAGGATTAACAGGAGCGGGCTATGCCTGGATTCGAAATATTTGGGGAAGAAGAAAAAAAAGAAATCATGGATGTTCTCGATACCGGTGTTCTTTTCAGGTATGAGTTTAACGAACAGCGAAAGGGGATTTTTAAGGTAAAGGATTTTGAGAATAAATTTGCACAGTATTGTGGTGCCTCCTGTGCTCAGGCTGTTACCTCCGGCAGTACAGCATTGAAAGTTGCACTTACAGCACTTGGGGTGGGACCGGGTGATGAGGTAATCACCCAGGGATTTACCTTTGTCGCTACCTGGGAGGCTATTTTTGAGGTTGGAGCCATTCCAGTCTTTACTGAAGTTGATAACACCCTCAATATGGATCCTGACGATCTCAAAAAGAAAATCAGTTCCAGGACAAAATGTATTATCCCTGTTCATATGCTCGGAGCTCAGGCCAGAGTACATGAAATTGTCGCTATTGCGTCCGAACATGGGATTCCTGTGCTTGAGGATACTGCCCAGGCTGCAGGGGGAAGAATTGGAGGAAAACATCTTGGAACCTTTGGCAAATGCGGTACTTTTTCCTTCGATTCTGTTAAGACGATGACCACAGGCGAAGGCGGCATGGTTATAACAGACGACCAGGAACTATGGAAGGCAATGTCCGAATACCATGACCACGGTCATGACCATGTATTAAACCCAGGGGGCAGGGGAGGCGAGGGGCGCCGGTTTGTAGGATTTAATTACAGAATGATGGAGCTTCAGGGGGCAATTGGGCTTGCCCAGCTTGCCAAGCTGGATTCTATGATAGCTGCCCAGCAAAAAAATAAATCCATCCTGAAAAATGCAGCTGGTCGGATCTCAGGAGTATCCTTTAGAAATCTCGTAGACGAAAAAGGTGATTCGGCGACTTTTCTGACATTTTCTCTGCAGGATCGGGAGCACTGTAGAAGAGTAAACAATTCACTGAAAAATGATGGCTTCGGGGCTATAAATTTTGCTGAAAACAGCTGGCATTTTTATCCTGAATGGGAGCACCTCCTTGAGGGTAAATCTGTCCTGGATTCAGGTTTCCCATTCATTGAGCCCGGAGGGAAAAAGCGCATAGTCTATGATCCCCAGGCGTTGCCACAGTCGGCAGAAATTCTGGCAAAGACACTAGTATACCCTATTTCCATTAATATGAAAGATGAACTTCTCGACGACATGTGCAGGACACTGGAGAAAGCTGCCTCTGTGTAAATATTATTTTACCAGATGAATTGAGATAAACTGTATTTTTTATATGGTCACAGCCGGTAGACTCGGAGTGTTGCTTATCATTTATAAAATTTATGTGAACCATATTGGTCAAGATAGGTGAAGTGAGAAGACCAGTAGGGATTTACCGTTTTATGGTGATAGTGGGTAGCACCATTGGTAAAATCACTTGTCTGAAGGGCAATATAAACAGATTTCAGGCATTCAAAAAATGCCCTTGGATCATCTGGAATATATGAATCTTTCTGGAAAGTCCAGCTGAACTGGTATGGTTCCTTAACGACATCTTTGATGGGAAGCTGTTTTTCGTTAGCGCGATTCAAGGTTACAAAGGCTACGGCCACCTGTCCAACCAGAGGTTCAGAGCGGGCCTCATGATATACATTGAGAGTCAACCATAAAAGGCCTTCTAGTAGCGTCATTGTTATTTCTCGTCATCTGTTAACTGCTGAAACCGTCAGCGTTGATTTCTCATGGCTATACTTAGAAAGATATAACCGGGCAGCAAAGAAAAGCAGCCGACGGTTCTTCACGCAGGAAAAGTATAATGCATTCCTAAGTTGCGTCAACTTTTTGTGTAAAAGGAGGCGAGGCTGACAAGCTGGTTTGGTGAAGCTGAGAAGTCAGGTTATTGCGGTAATATGCTGGTTATTTTGGTTGAAAAACGGCATAATCAGATCACTTGCCGCTTTTGACGTAGATGCGACTTGATCCAAAACCGCATGTGGTCCATTTTTGCGCATCTCCAGTAACTCCCAGCTCTGCGGTGAGGCGGCAATAGTCTTCATCAGACTAAGGTGCTCGGTGTGACCGGTTTTATAAGATTTAACATGTCCAAGTAGCGGACATCCCAAAAGTGCCAGGTCACCTACAAGGTCCAGCACTTTATGTCGGATGAATTCATCGTCAAATCTCAATCCGTCTTCGTTCAAAACAGATTTTCTATTCCAGTGGATGGCAATCACATTTTCAAGTGAACTTCCAAGTGCCAGTCCGTTGGCCCATAATTCCTCTACCTGTTCCACGTATCCAAAAGTTCTGGCACGTGAAATCTCTTTGCCAAATCGTTCTGCTGAAAGGTCGAAGGAAAATTTCTGTTTTTCTATTACAGTATCGTCGAAACAAATTTCGCCGGTTACCTTGAAACCATTATAAGGACTGATAGTGATTTTCTTGTCGCCGTCGGTATATGAAATCGGCTGGGTAATACGCAGAATCTTTCTTAAACCCTTTTGTCTCTTTTTTCCTGAAGTTTTTATTAACTGGAAGAAGGGTTCAGCACTCCCGTCCATAATAGGTACTTCGGCAGAGTCCAGTTCGATATCAGCATTATCTATGCCAAATCCGTGCAGAGCAGCCATGAGATGTTCGGTAGTGGAAATATGGAAATGATTATTGCCAATGGTCGTTGCCAGTCTGGTGTCTACCACCATATCCATATGTGCCTGAATATGTTCATTTGGCAGGATATCAGTCCGAAAAAATCGTATGCCTTTATTTTTAGAAGAGGGTTTAATCGAAAGATTTACAGTTCTTCCGGAGTGTAATCCTATTCCACAACAGCTGACAGGTTTACGTAGTGTATATTGGTAGGGATCTATTGGCAGAGTCATATATATCCTGATGTTTTAATAGATAAAGTTAGTCCATACGTGCAAAATTTGTGCCACGACATGACTGTGCGCTATAGTTCAACAAAATGACCTATATACAGTGAGATGGACTTTGCGGAATAATATTATGAAAGAGGAAAGTGTGTGAAAAAAAACACTCTTAAAGGGAAATTTTCACACAAATAACAAAATGATACCCAAGGATAATGTACAAATTGAGCCTATATCATCATTTTTACTTCAATTTTTTCAGGATATATTCCTCAAATGTACTGTCAAACTTGAGTTTCATGTTTAATACAAAAAGCGGGAGGGTTCGTTTAAAGGAACTGATTTTCACGAAGTCTTTTGCGGTCGTAATAAGGCTGTTGGCACCAGAAGCGGCAGCTTCACTGCATAATTTATCCATCGAGCGTTGACAATATTTTTTATGATCTCTAAATGATTTAAAGTGTATAAGGTCAACTCCGGATGCTTCAATCGATTCTTGAAACCGGATAGGATTTGCTATTGCACAAAAGCCGTAAGTTCGGCCTATATCCGAACTGTTAACTATAGTTTCCCCTCCATTAGCCGGGGCAATATTATCTTGCAAAAGTTTAGCAAAAAAGAGGGGTTTATCCGGAAAACGTTTTTTAAGTAAGGCTGCAAAATTTTCGGCGCGAGTTCTATTGTTTTCAACGACCCCTGTCATCATAAACGCATGACACCTGCTTAATGATTTTACCGGCTCTCTCAAAACACCACCAGGAAATACTCTGCTGTTACCGGCGAGTGTTGTTGCATTAAATAACACTATGTCAATATTTCTGTTAATTGCAATGTGCTGAAAACCATCATCGAGAATAATAATATCCGCATGAAGTGCATTAACGGCATATCGACAGGGGTGAATACGTGTCTTACCGGTGATAACCGGTACGCCTTTAAGTGCTTTCGCTATCATAAAAGGCTCATCACCAGCTTCTTCAGGAGAGAGAAGTAATTCTTCACCGGTGGTGACAATATTGTGTTTTTCTGCAGCTTTTCCCCCGTATCCTCTGCTGATGACGGCCGGTCTATACCCCTGATCCTTTAACCCCTGAGCCAGGGCCATAACAACAGGGGTTTTACCAGATCCTCCCATTGTGAGATTACCAATTGAAATAACGGGAACTGGTAAGGTGTATTGGTTGAAAATATTTTTTTCATAGAGGCCAGCCCTTGTCGTCATTAACCAACTGTAAAGTGGACTGAATGGTCTTCCGATAGTAAATAAAATACTGGATTTATTCAAAAGAACTCCGTGTTGTAATAATTTGGAGAAAAAAAATATAATTAAATTTTTGATTTTGCAAAATGATACGTAAAAGACTAGTATCATGACTTCGTAGTATATGCATGCTCTTTTCTCAGCTGGATGAGTTGAGGACACGGAGAGTACGCTCATTTAATAAGTTTATATAATGGAGGAAAAAATG
>DAOVUU010000338.1 GCA_030632405.1 Desulfobulbaceae bacterium
AGTCTCGAGTGAAATTTCTGAGCCATCTTTTCGTACCCCTGTAACTTCATGGGAACCGACGATCCCCTCTTCAATCCTGGCCTGAATCTGCACCAACGATTCATGAGCAAATATTTTTCCGAATATATCGGCCCCACTGAGATCAGGTTCTTCATAGCCGAACATATCGAAAAATTGTTTGTTGGCTTCAACAATACGTCCCCGGTCGTGAACAACAACACCTTCCCAGGAAGCATCAGAAAGTGTTTTAAATCTCTTTTCACTATCCTTCAGTTCCCTTTCCAGGGTAGCGTGCCTGAGTGCCTTGTCAATGGTTGCTCTCAGCAGATCATGGACTATAGGTTTCTTCAGATAGTCGTAAGCACCATTTTTCATAGCCGTAACGGCAGTTTCCACTGTAGTGTTGCCCGTTATCATGATGACGGGCATTGTGGAGAACGATTTTTTTATGCAGTCGAGAGCCTCAACACCGTTCATATCAGGAAGATCAACATCCAGAAGGACCAGTTCAAATACTTTTTCATCAAGCAGCTTCAGAGCCTCTTCCGCACTCAAGGCGATGGTACTTGGGTAATTATCTACTAAAAGAATCTGCTGGAGGCTCTCCGCAAATCTTCGCTCATCATCAACCAGAAGAATATGGGGAGAAGTGCTCATCCTCAACCTCGCTCTTCATTCTCAATTTTTGAACGATTGAGCGGCAGAGAGATGGTAAAACGAGTCCCCTCTTCTCTACTGCTCTCACAGTCTATTGTCCCGCCAATATCATGAACTGCCTTATGAACGATGGAAAGCCCCAAACCCGAGTGCCCATAGCCTTTTGTTGTCAAAAAAGGTGAAAACAGTTTTTCCTGAATCTCTTCAGGAATCCCAGGCCCATCATCACTCAGAGTGATCATCACCTTTCCGGCTGCAGTTCCCTCACCTGTACCTTTTGTGGTAATAGTGATTAAACCCCCGCTTTCTATAGCCTCGGCAGAATTTTTTACAAGATTAATGATAATCTGCTTCAGCTTGTCTTTTTCGGTTTCAACTTCAGTGAGCAGAGAATCGGGAGTAAACTGAATCTGAATATCCGCAGGTGTAAGAAAAGATACTGCCAATATGCGCACCATATCGTTGATCAGTTCATTGATATCAACATGTTCTGCTTGGGAAGACGTATCTGTTGAAAATTCATTGAGTTGCCCTATTATTGCAGACATCCGGGTTATTTCCTCTCCAAGCACCTGTAACTCCTTCTGTATTTCAACGTCGCCAGGCAACTTAATTTCCAATAATTTCAAATAATTACTGATTATCCCAAGAGGATTATTGATTTCGTGTACAATTTTCCTTGCAGCCAGAGATGCTGTCTCCATACGCTCAACCTGGAGTTTATGAGCATCCTTTCGCTTCATATCATTCAAATGCAGAGAGATGGCGGTCTGATCTGCGATCAACTGCAACTGTTTGTGATGACGGGATACGTATTTCTCTTTTCCCTCCGGTACACTGAGGACAATCACTCCAACCCATTCCTGTTTTAAAAGCATGGGCAAATACATCATCCCTTTACCGCTTACAACGTTGAAGAGTTGAACATCGGCAAGATTATTCGACTGCTTCTCACCTTGAAACAAAGTCCGAATCCTGTTATCAGTCAAAGTCCTGAAAACCAGGCTTGTACTGTTGTCAACGGAAAGAACCAGATCTCGAACTAAATCCCTGTAGCTGTTTTCAGGAGAAGTGTGTCCCTTGAGTTTTTTGGTTTCAGAATCATAGAGTAAAAAGAAAACCGTCTCACACATAAAAAGTATACGTATGATCTCCTCAGTGGCCGCCAGAATAGAATCTTTCCCCTCTGTCCGTATAAGCCTCTTGAGAAAACCGTTGAGAAGAGAATCTTTTTTTATCTGCTGAGCAAGCTCTTGATTTTTCGCAAGGAAGGGCTTCGAATCCTCCTCGCTTCCCTGTCCCTCTTTCAGCAACTTAAGCTGCTTGCCATTTTTACGTCTATGGGGAGCCTCTGCACTGGGGATTCTTATATTAACTTCTAACTGCTGTGCTATTTCGATAACTTCTTCTTTCGCACCCTCGACAATATGCTGCATCTGTGCCCTGTCGAGCCCAAAGAGATCTCTGCCCATACGAAAGCCGAGATATAACTCTGCCTCCTCTAATTCTGAAATCATATTGGCGAGAAAAGTTATTTTAACAAGGGGGAAACTCTCTTGAATCTGTTCTACCGATGCGTGATGATAAAGAGCGGCATCAGCAATGAATGAACCGATTTTCCATTCTTTGAGTAACCTGGAGCCGGCTTCACAGTGGGTAATACCAATCTGCTGCTCTTCTTCAGCACAACTTTCGGCACCTTTAGCATATTCCTCCTGGATAAGAGTACATTCTTTCGGAAAATTTACAAACAGCACAAGATGACCAATATTATGCATAAGCCCGGATAAATATGCCTCTTCAGTGTTGGTATAATTGACAGCATGACCAATCCTTTTTCCAAGGGTGGCACAGAGAAGAGACTGATACCAGAATTCACCTATTTTAAAAGTTTTATGATTCCCCAGACCTTTAAAAACCTGTTCAACTGAGGCGGTAACAGCCAGATTTTTGATTGTGCCTGCTCCCAGAAAAACAACGGCCTGCCCGAGGTTTGAAAAAGTTCTGTCAAGGCCGAAATAGGTAGAATTCACAAGCCGTAAAACCTTGACGCTGAGAGAGGTATCCTGGGCGACAAGCGGCGCAACCGTGCTGATTGGTACATCCTCATCATCACAGGCATCAATTAGTTTGACGAGTATATGCGGCAGAGACGGAAGTGGTAAGGATCTCTGTATATGTGAAAATATTTGTTCTTTACTCTTCATTCAGATAGGTCTCCGCCAAGATTAAATAAAAGCAACTGTTGAAATGATTTCATACAAAATTTTCATTGTCAAGTTTTATAGGAGATTCGGGACATTCCGTCCATTGTTTTTTTTGATGACAACTCAGGTTTTCTCAAAATTTAAAAAACTTGTAAATATGTTGTCCCATGACATATAGAATCCAGGATAATAGTGTTTACTGTTTCACCATGGCGGAAAAAAAACTGCTATGGTAAATTGCCTGTAATTCAGTTTTATAATGGGCTGAGCAAACCTCTATCCCAGGTGCCCGTCGACTCTTTTTAACACGCTGTCTCGGGTGATGGCGTCGTAAAAACTAAAATACGTTCAACCAACTAAACGCACTAACTAAGATGAGCATTTTAAAAATATACGAATACCCGGATCCTGTACTGCGAAAAAGAACTAAAAAAATCACAGCTTTTGACGAAAATCTCGCAAAACTTATTGAGGATATGGCGGAAACCATGTACAACGCACCGGGTGTCGGACTTGCCGCACCCCAGATAGGACAATCAATCAGACTTATAGTGGTCGATATAACCATGAATATTGATGATGAAAAAGAATACATGGTAATGGTAAACCCTGTAATCATTGCCCACGAAGGGTCCCAACTCGATGAAGAAGGTTGCCTGTCAGTTCCCGAACTTACTGCCAATGTCAAAAGATACAAGGGGGTCACTGTTTCTTATCAAGATCTTGAAGGACACACCAAAGAACTCTCCACCGAAGAGCGCTTCAGTGTCGTTCTACAGCATGAAATTGACCACTTGAACGGGATTCTGTTTTTGGATCATCTGAGTTCACTGAAGAGGAATCTCTACAAGAAAAAAGTTAAAAAACGGCTGGCAAACACATAGGAGACAGCATGTCTAAACAACCCCTGCGAATTATTTTCATGGGCACTCCGGACTTTGCGACACTCAATCTTAAAGCCCTGA
>DAOVUU010000319.1 GCA_030632405.1 Desulfobulbaceae bacterium
ATTCGGCACCATAGCCTCCAAGTTTAATGATGATGGCATCACGGCACTCTATCATGCAATTATCGAAGAGCTGAACAGCAAAAAATCTCTGGGGCTCACTCCTTCTCTGGCTAAACCAGACAGTAAAACTTCTTCATCAAAAACCATCGTCATTCCTTCAGAGAGAATTCGCTATCTGGCTGAAATCAGCTCCACGGTCCGTGACTATCATGACAATACCCGGCAACAGGCTGAAGCAATTCGACAAAATGATCATATCCAGGAAACCGAAAAACTGCTCAGAGCAAATGGCGGCGACGAAATAGACACACTGCTCAATCTCCTCAAATCAGAAACAACTCAAATCTCAAAGGCTGTTGATAAGGAAACCGAAGACACGCTCTGCAGCTGGGAAGAAATGAAGCAGGCTTATTCCGGAGACGAATATGTATATACAGTCCGGGGCCGAGAGATTCGCGTACCACTCTACTCAGAATCACTTTCTCATTCAAAAATACCCAAAATTTCTCTACCAAAATTCACCGCTCCCGCTGATATATACAGCTGGATGCGAAAAGAAAATCTGCCAGGATACTTTCCCTATACCGGTGGTGTCTTTCCCATGAAACGAACTGGGGAAGACCCAACCCGCATGTTTGCGGGTGAAGGAGGCCCGGCCCAGACTAATCAGCGCTTCAAGCTCCTCTCTGAAAATTACGAGGCCAAAAGATTGTCCACCGCTTTTGATTCTGCCACCCTCTATGGATGGGACCCCGCGGTTCGTCCCGATATTTATGGTAAAATCGGCACCTCCGGAGTGAGTATCTGTACCCTGGATGATCTCAAGCTGCTCTATGACGGCTTTGATCTCTGCACTCCCAGCACCTCTGTATCAATGACCATTAATGGGCCGGCACCTATAATTCTTGCCATGTTCATGAATACAGCCATCGATCAGCAGCTGGATGCATTTTCTGCTGAAATGAACAGGGAACCGGACCGGAGTGAGGCTGATAAAATCAAGGCTGATGTACTGTCCAATGTTCGCGGAACCGTTCAGGCAGACATCCTGAAAGAAGACCAGGGGCAGAATACCTGTATTTTCTCCATTGAATTTGCCCTCAAAATGATGGGGGATATCCAGGAATATTTCATCGCCAAAAACGTCAAAAACTTTTATTCCGTCTCCGTTTCCGGATACCACATCGCCGAGGCCGGGGCGAACCCCATTACCCAGTTGGCCCTCACCCTCTCAAATGGTTTCACCTATGTGGAGTACTACCTGGCCCGGGGCATGGACATCAACGAGATTGCCCCCAACCTCTCATTCTTTTTTTCCAACGGCATGGATCCTGAATATACAGTTATAGGAAGGGTTGCGAGGCGTATCTGGGCGGTTGCAATGAAAGAGAAATACGGGGCATCTCCTGAGTCCATGCGACTTAAATATCATATACAGACCTCAGGCAGATCACTGCACAGCCAGGAGATCCAATTCAACGACATCAGAACCACACTGCAGGCACTCTGTGCAATCTATGACAACTGCAACAGCCTCCATACCAACGCATATGATGAAGCCATTACCACCCCAAGTTCGGAATCAGTCCGAAGGGCCCTGGCTATCCAGCTCATTATAAACAGAGAGTGGGGACTTGCTAAAAACGAGAATATGAACCAGGGCAGTTTTATCGTCGAAGATTTAACAGACCTGGTTGAAGAGGCTGTTCTTGTTGAATTTGATAAAATCACTGACCGGGGAGGTGTTCTCGGGGCGATGGAGACTGGATATCAGCGGAGCAAGATTCAGGAAGAATCCATGTACTACGAAAGATTAAAACATTCAGGTGAATATCCAATCGTTGGCGTCAATACCTTCCTCAACCCGGAAATCGATTTTGATGAGCAGAATGCAGCACTGGAACTTGCCAGAGCAACCGATGAAGAAAAAGATGACCAGATTCAACGGCTAGCCGATTTCCACAATAAAAATAAAAACGAGAGCTCCGCTGCCCTTGACAAATTGAAGAAAACCGCACTTCAGGGGGAAAATGTTTTCGAAGAACTTCTTAATACAGTAAAATACTGCAGCCTCGGCCAGATAACCACTGCTCTGTATGAGGTTGGAGGGCAGTTCCGCCGTAATATGTGATTATCTCTTTTTTTCTCCCCCTCATGAGGCGGTACTTAAATGAGTGAAATAATTTCAGGAGCAAAGCACTAATGCAGACAATGATTATCCCCCCGGCAAACGCATCTTTTATAGGGATCCCGACAGTTATCTTTTCAATATTAATTCCACTCATCAGCCTTGCTGTTTTCACCTACATCATGGCCATGCGCCGGACACCGCTCGTCAACGCGGCCCCGGACAGTCGTTTTGACCAACCTTCCAAACGTTTCCTGAATGTCATTAAAATCTGGCTGGGCCAGTACCGGCAACCCAGGTATATGCTGGCTGGAATTGTTCATATTATTATCTTCTTTGGCTTTCTCATACTCAGTATCCGTGCCTGCTCCCTTGTCATAATCGGTTTTTCTGAAGATTTTATCGTACCCGGGTTTGGCGGTGGTTTCGGGAATATCTATGCTGTTTTAAAAGATTACGCCGCTACCGCAGTACTTATCGGGTGCGGAATTGCTGCATATCGGCGGGCCGTCGTGAAACCCGCCCGTTACGCAGTACCCGCCAAATACGGTAAGGATCATACAAACGAAGCCCTTTTTGTCCTGGCACTTATCTCTCTCCTGATGCTCTCTGAGAGCTGCTTTGACGCAAGTCTTGCAGCCGCCAATATCCAGCTGGGAATCCATGCAGAATATATCGCTCCTCTTACCCTGGCCTGGCTGTTCAAATCAATGCTGATATCTGTACCTGTAGGTACTTTGCAATCCATCCATGTTCTCTCCTTTTATATCCATGATCTGACCTTTTTCTTCTTTCTCTGTTTCCTCCCTCTTGGCAAACATTTCCACGTTATTACCTCACTCTTTAACGTCTACTTCATGCGTCTCTACAAAGGTAATATAAAGCCTGTAAGATATGGTATTAAAGATGAAGACCTTGACGATATCGAATCATTCGGGGTCAGAAAACTTGAAGACTTCACCTGGAAACATATCCTGGACTTCTACTCGTGTGCCGACTGCGGACGATGTTCGGACAATTGTCCTGCCAATACAGTGGGAAGACCGCTCTCACCGCGTTTTATCTCTATTAAAGGCCGGGATCTTGTCTTTAAGAATTATCCCATCTACCCTGTTCAGAAAACTGGGCGCTCCGGCCAGACAAGTGAAGATTTGATTGGTGGAATCTATGAAGAGGATGAAATATGGTCCTGCACCACCTGTGGTGCCTGCGAACAGGAATGTCCCATAGGTATCGAGTATATAGATAAAATCGTCGATTTGCGCCGTGGCATGGTAGAAGACGGCAATGTACCCCAGTCCTTGCAAAAACCACTCAGAGCCCTTGAAAAACGTGGGAACCCGTGGGGCAAAATGGAAAAAAAACGTGCAGCCTGGGCAAAGGATAAAGAATTCGCCGCAGAGTGTAAGGTTAATATATTGGAAAAAGGTGAACAGATCTCCACCCTCTATTTTGTCGACTCGATCACCTCTTTTGACGATCGCATGGTAGAGATCGCCCGCTCTACGTCAAAGCTTCTTGACAGCGCCGGCGTGGATTTCGGGGTTCTCGGTAAAAAAGAAAAAGATTCAGGCAATGAGGTACGCAGGTTCGGAGAGGAGATGTTATTTCAGACACTGCGTGAGGAAAACAGTGCAGCAATCCTGGAAACCGGGGCAAAGGAGATTGTCACAACCGACCCCCATGCCTACAACTGCTTGAAAAACGAATACAAGGATATACCTCCGGTCAGCCATATCAGTGAGACACTCCTAGCCAAGATAAAGGATAATCAGCTCAAGCTAAAACCTGTGGAAGATAGTAATAAAATATATACCTACCATGATCCCTGCTACCTGGGGAGACACAACGACCTCTATGAACCACCAAGAGATGTGCTGGACTCCATCCCAGGCCTTAAGCGAGTAGAGATGGACAA
>DAOVUU010000312.1 GCA_030632405.1 Desulfobulbaceae bacterium
ATAACGCAATTGTACATGGCTGTACGCTTCATGACAATGTGCTTGTTGGAATGGGATCAATAGTAATGGACGACTGCGTGGTTGAGAGTAACAGTATCATAGCTGCAGGAGCAGTTGTCACCCAGGGTTCATATGTGGAGGGAAATTGCATATATGCGGGAGTTCCTGCCAGAAAGATAAAAGATATCAGCATGGACCCTGTTGCTGGCGAAATAGAAAAAGTTGCCGGTAGATATGTAAAATATATAGACTGGTATAAAAAGTAGATGTAGAGGGAAGCTGCTTTGAAAAGAAGAGACAAGTGCAGACTTCGACAATAAAAGAAAAACTGAACACCGAACACCGAACATTCAACATTGAACACCGAATGTGGAGTCAGGCTGAAGGTTTGCCAGAGTAATACCTTTACTAAATTTCCAATCTCCCCATAATATATTTGGTATCACCCTAATCGTGATATAATAACCGTTTTTATCATTCGATGTTCGGTGTTCGTTGTTGAATGTTCGGTGTTCAAAAAATATACCCAAAGAATGATGAAGTTAGTTCTCTGGGTTGCGGGTGTCATCCGCCTTGTTTTTATAGGATTTTACATGTCGAGATACCCCAGCAGTTGATCCGCAGCCATGGCGGATGAGAGCTGTCCGCTGGCAACTTCCTGCTGAAGCTGCGGCAATAATTTCACTACATGGGGATTATTGTAAAACCATTGACGCAGCCCCTCATCCATGAGAAAGGACATCCAGTCAAGGTCCTGCCCCTTTCTCCTTGCAGCCATCTCTCCCGTGTCGGTCAGTTTTTTCCGGTGTTCACCAATAGTCTGCCAGATTTCTTTTATCCCTTTATTTTCTGTGGAACTGCAGGTGAGAACCGGTGGTGACCAGTTGAGACTGGCCGGCATGAGCATATGCAGGGCAGCCTGGTATTCTTTTTGTGCCATCTCTGCACGCAGTATATTATTTCCGTCTGCTTTATTGATGACTATCGCATCGGCTACCTCAAGGACTCCTTTTTTGATGCCTTGCAGTTCATCTCCTGCTCCGGAGATCATGAGAACCAGGAAAAAATCCACCATTGAGGCAACGGTTGTTTCCGACTGACCGACTCCCACCGTTTCAATTATTACAACGTCATATCCGGCAGCCTCACAAACCAGCATCGTTTCACGGGTTTTTCTGCCCACTCCGCCGAGAGTCCCGCTGGAGGGTGAGGGGCGGATGAACGCATTCTTATTAATTGCAAGTTTTTCCATTCGGGTTTTGTCTCCCAGAATGGAACCACCGCTTCGAGTGCTGCTCGGGTCGATTGCAAGTACGGCAACTTTGTGACCTATCTCCGTCAACATGGTGCCAAAACTCTCGATGTAGGTACTTTTCCCAGCTCCGGGTACTCCAGTTATTCCAACCCTTATGGCCTTACCGGTTTCTGGCAGCAGCTGGTTTACTATTTCTTTGGCAAGTGTCTGGTGCGCGGGAAGAGTACTCTCTATGAGGGTGATGGTTCTTGCCAGAAGTAAACGATCCTGGTTGAGTACTCCTTCGACATATTCCTCTGGTTTTTTCAGCATATCTAAAGGTTTACAATCCCGTAAAAACTAAAAAATTCAGATGGCTAAGTAAAAAACTTCATATGCGAGGCGCGTAAATTTTTTATTATTTCGGCGTACTAGGGTACGTCGTGATGATAGAAAATTTGCGGCAACGAAGCAGGTAAGTGAGCCTGCGAGACTCCGGATGAAGAGTTTTTACGACGCCATCAATTGGTTAGTCCAGGTATTTCTCCTCAAGCAGACACATTGTTTTGTCAGCTGAGTCGGTGATGGGAGTACCTGGTCCGAAAATAGCTTGTACACCGGCATTAAAAAGAAACTCATAATCTGCGGGAGGGATTATACCACCGGCTATCACAATAATATCTTCACCACCAACTTTGCTGAGTTCTTCAATCAGAGAAGGGATGAGTAACTTATGCCCCGCTGCAAGGCTGGAGACACCTACAACATGAACGTCGTTTTCGATGGCCATTTTTGCGGCCTCTTCCGGGGTCTGGAACATTGGGCAGATATCGACATCAAAGCCAATATCTGCGTAGGCGCTTGCTACTACTTTAAAACCACGGTCATGTCCATCCTGTCCCATTTTAGTGACAAGAAGACGCGGGCGCCGGCCCTGCTTTTCCAGAAAAACAGCTGTTCGATTTTTAAGGTCTTCGATGATTTTGTCATCCTCCCTGTATTCTGAAGAATAGACTCCGGAGATACATCTGGTCGTCGGGACAAAACGACCGAATACGGTTTCCATAGCATCAGAAATCTCACCCACGGTTGCACGGGCCCGTACTGCCGGAAGGGCAGCCTCGAGGAGATTCCCTCCGTTTTTCGCTACCTTAGTAAGATTATCTAATGTTTCTTCTACTTTGGAACTGTCCCTGGTTGCTTTGATTCTTTCAAGCCGTGCTACCTGTTCATCTCTGACAGATGCAGGTACCTCCCGTACATCAAAATCTATTTTTTCATCGGCCAGTTTGTACTTATTTACACCAACGATTACATCAAGACCTTGATCGATCCGGGCCTGTTTGCGTGCCGCCGATTCTTCTATTCGCATCTTTGGCATGCCGCTTTCGATAGCCTTTGCCATGCCGCCCTGTTCGTCTATCTCATCAATAATTTTAAGGGATTCATTAATTATGCTGTTTGTCAGTGACTCAACGTAATAGGAACCTCCCAGCGGATCAATAACCTGACAGATTTGAGACTCTTCCTGGATGATAATCTGGGTGTTTCTGGCTATTCTTGCAGAAAAATCTGTTGGTAAGCCTATAGCTTCATCAAAAGAGTTGGTGTGTAGAGATTGTGTTCCGCCCAGTACGGAAGTCATCGCTTCAAGTGTTGTCCTGATAACATTGTTGTAAGGATCCTGCTCTGTAAGGCTCCAGCCCGAGGTTTGGCAATGTGTACGGAGTATGGACGATTTTGGGTTTTTGGGATTGAACTGACTCATCAGGCGGTGCCAGAGGAGTCTGGCGGCACGAAGCATGGCAATATCCATAAAGAAATTCATGCCTATGCCGAAAAAGAAGGAGAGTCTCGGCGCAAATTCATCGACATCCATGCCGCTCTTTATAGCAGCTTTAACATACTCGACACCATCGGCCAGGGTGAAGGCGGTTTGCAGCACGCTGTTAGCCCCCGCCTCCATCATATGGTACCCGCTGATACTGATCGAATTGTATCGGGGCATATTTTTAGAGCAGAAAGAGATAATATCCGAGATAATTCTCATCGATGATTCAGGAGGATAGATATAGGTATTCCTGGTGAGGTACTCTTTTAAAATATCGTTCTGGATCGTTCCTGAAAGCTGATCATGACTGACGCCCTGCTCCTCTGCTGCTACTATATAGCCGGCTAAAATTGGAATTACAGCGCCGTTCATAGTCATGGAAACGGACATCTTGTCAAGGGGGATACCGTCAAAGAGGATTTTCATGTCTTCGACGGAATCAATGGCTACACCTGCCTTTCCAATATCGCCTGTAACTCTGGGATGATCGGAATCGTATCCACGATGTGTTGCCAGATCGAAGGCGACAGAGAGTCCCTTTTGTCCGGCAGCCAGTCCCTTGTGGTAGAAAGCATTTGATTCTTTTGCCGTGGAAAAGCCGGCATATTGTCTGATTGTCCATGGTCTTCCTGCATACATTGTAGCCATGGGTCCGCGTAAATATGGTTCCATCCCCGGGAGAGTATTGGTGGCCATATCTTCAAGATCTTCAGCTGTGTATAATGGTTTAACTTTAAAACCTTCAGGGGTCATCCAGTCAAGAGATTCAACCGGTTTTCCTTTCATCTGTTTTGTGGCAAGTTCTTTCCACTCATTTAATTGTGGATGTTCTGACATGTTTTTTTCCTTATGAAAAGTGAAATAATTCTCTATTATGACCGTTCGCACAGTTCTACAAGTATCCCGCCTGTGGCTTTAGGGTGTATAAAAGCAATTTTTGCCCCGCCTGCACCACTTCTCGGTTCCTGGTCAATAAGCTGGATACCTTTTTCTTTCAGTTCCTTGAGCGATTCGGCTAGGTTTGCAACTCGAAAGGCGACATGTTGAAATCCC
>DAOVUU010000007.1 GCA_030632405.1 Desulfobulbaceae bacterium
AAAAGCATGTAGAAAAGATCCTTTCAGTTGATATGTTCTGTTATGATTCTCAACCGCCTGCACATTTTGGACAGATGGGTGAGTTTATAAGTGGGGGAAGACTTGATAACCTGCTGAGTTGCTTTGTCGGCATGACCTGCCTGGCCGCTGCAAAGAACAGCCGTAATAATCTATTGATCTGTACTAATCATGAGGAAAACGGTTCAGTTTCCACAACCGGGGCATCGGGAGCATTTATTGATTCGGTACTCGAACGTATAATTCCTGACCCCATTTCAAAACGGATAATGCTGCATAATTCCTTTCTTGTATCAATGGATAATGCCCATGCTACTCATCCAAACTTCAAAGATAAATCAGATCCCTCCCATAAAATTTTATTGAACCGGGGGCCTGTTATAAAGAACAACGCGAACCAGCGTTATGCAACAAACAGTATCAGCTCTGCGAGGTTTAAGCAGATATGCAAAGAAGTTAATGTAACACCTCAGGAATTTGTGATGCGCAGTGATATGCCATGCGGCAGCACCGTCGGTCCAATCACAGCGGCCCGTTTAGGAATCAAAACTGTTGATGTCGGGGTGCCCACTCTGGCAATGCACTCCATACGGGAATTAACAGGAACAGAGGATCCCCACCTCCTTTACAAGACTATATACCAGTTTCTAAAAACTGATTTATTTCCAAAAAAGATATAGACTGTTACTTCTCAAATCATAATGTCTAGAGTTATAATCAGTGCACTTATCCCCCTGGAGTGCAAACGGAAAAGAATCCTGTTTATTGGACTCAGCTTGATCGCTCTTTTACTCTTTGCCGCAACTGGATGGTGCAACCTGAGCAGCTCGGTAAGTAAGTACAAAAACAAGACTGTATCAAAAGAGGAAATCAGAAAATTAGCTCGTTATGATCACTTGATACGTTATTTTTCGGATTTTGCCTACTTCGTTCCCAAACATAAAGTCAACCCGGATTTTATACGTGCTCTAATCGTTGCCGAATCAGGTGTAGATCCAAAAGCAATCTCCACCAAGAAGGCGCTGGGGCTGGGACAAATACTTCTTTCCACAGGGCAACAGGCAGGAAAAGAGTTATTTCAATTAAAAACTACCTTCAGGTATGTTTCAAAAGCTCAGCTCAACAATCTCAACCGAAACGATCTTTTTGATCCTGCAATAAATATCCTGCTTACATGCTACCTCATATCTAAATATAATTATAAATTTAAGGGCAAACTTGATCTGGTCGTATCAGCATGGAATGCTGGAGAGAACACACAGTCTCTCGCCTATGGCCAGCATGCTCCATACCAGGAGACCGAAAACCTTATTGGTAAGATAAATGGGTATTTTACTTATCTGCTAAAAAACAAAGTTTTCCCATAATTTCTAATTTTACTCAGTAGTGTCCGATTAGAAAATTGCAAAGCATCTAAAACGGAAAATTTAAACCGAACAACATTGAATTTTACGTATATTTAGGGCATGTTCTGTATGAAGCTTTAAAATTAAGCATTTGATTATTTACAAAATGAAATTTCAAAAGTATTGTGTCTGGAACACATTGTGACACCTGATAACATTTTGTATTGCTATTGATCCACAGCTGTGTTTGTAAAAATCCCTTAAGAGACAAATATAAATCACCCTTTTTCTCATCTGCATTTTTCTGTGGATGATTGTTAGTGAAGGTGCAAGCAGTTCTGCTGGAGATTTTTTTAGAAGAAAAATCAATATAAAGATAATGATAAAGACCAGTCCCACCGACCACATTTCAACAATTTACCGGTTTTGTGCGCAAAGTATGCACTACCCTGACCCTGTATGGCTCACAGAAGATTATTTCTCCAGCCTTTTCAACCTGCTTGATGCTCTGGGAGGGATCGAAGAAAAAGAACTTTTATCTTCAACATTAAAAGGCAGTGAAAACTACCTGGAAGATCTGCAGGTCGAATATACGAGGCTTTTTATTAATGGAATGCCCCATGTAGCAGCACCTCCCTATGGTTCGATATACCTTGAAAAAACCCTTCAGGGTAAATATGCGGAAGACCTTTTACTCTACTACCGGTCTCTTGGCTATACCCTGTCAAAAAAAGCAGATTTCCCGGATAATCTGATTCACCAGCTTGAATTTTTATCCTTTCTGGCCGAAGACAGCAATCAACAGGCCGAGGAAGAGTTTCTTTTACGATTCTTTCACCCTTGGTATCCACATTTTTCTAAGCTGGTTAAAGAGGATTCATTACATCCTTTTTACCTTATAATCATAACCATTATTGACTTTTTCACTAAGGAGGAAGAAGAATATGGCGTTCAATTTAACAAGGCGTAAATTTCTACAATCTGCCTCATTGGCAGCTGTAGCCTTACCACTTTCCAAGGCAATTGCCTCTGAGAGCGGCATCACACGTTCCCCTTTTGAAACCAAGGGCTCATTTGAAGATAAGACTGTTGTCGGGGGCATTTGTGAAATGTGTTTCTGGAGGTGCCAGCTGATTGGAAAAACAAGAGACAATCGCCTTGTAAAACTTGAAGGTAATCCGAAATCGATTGACAATGGGACAGCACTCTGTGCTAGAGGGAATGCAGGTATCAAACTTTTATATGACCCTGATCGTCTGAAATACCCCCTGAAAAATGTAGGCGAACGTGGTGCCCCCAAGTGGAAAAGAATCTCCTGGGATGAAGCTCTTGATGAATGTGGAGAAAGACTGAAGGCTGTTAAAGAAAAATATGGCCCTCAGGGAATCAGTATTTTCCCCCATGGTTCTACTGCAAAATACCCGATGCATTTTTTTGAAAGAACTGTTGGTACCCCCAATGTCAGTGAAGCATCTTTTTTTCAATGCCGGGGTATCAGGGATACCGCCTATCTTGCTACAATCGGAATGGCGCCAGGTGAAAAGGTTGATATGCCAAATGCGAAGGTCATTTTTCTCTTAGGTGGCCATATGGGAGAAAATATTCATGTATCCCATATCAAAAGTTATATGAAAGGGCTTCAGAATGGCGCCAAGTTGATCGTTGTGGATCCCCGCTACTCCGCGTCGGCGGCAAAATCTGATATCTGGGTAAAAATCAAGCCTGGAACAGATACGGCATTTTTACTTGCTATCATGCACTACCTCATCCAGAATAAAAAACATGCAGTCGATTTTATAGATGAGTATGGTGATGGATTTGAAGAATTTGCCGAAGGTATAAAGGAATGGACACTGGAAAAAGCAGCAAAAGAATGTGATGTCTCTGTGAAACAGATTAAAGAAGTAGCAGACATGCTGGGTGATAATGCACCGCATGTCTCCATCCACCCTGGCAGGCATGTTTCCTGGTATGGAAACGACTTCCAGCGGCAGCGATCTCTTGCCTGCCTCACTGGGATTCTAGGTGCCTTTTATGTCAAAGGCGGCTGGGTTCCGGCAAAAGGTCCGAAAGTTGGCAAGACCAGTTGGGCCCATAAGGAACATGAAGAGGAGTATAATCTTAACATTAACAGTGAAGACGAATTACGCCATCCGTATACCCCGCCGGGAACCCCGACAGAGCTTATCCGTGACGCAGCTTTGACGGGGAAACCCTATCCGATCAAAGGTTGCGTTATATGGGGCCAGAATCCAATTCAAACCATACCCGGTCAGGAAAAAATGAAGCAGGTCCTGAAACAGATGGATTTTGTTATGTGTGTTGACGTAATGCCAACCGATGCGACCATGTGGGCTGATATTCTTCTGCCTGAGGTCAGCTATCTTGAGCGATATGACTATGTGAAAACCGGCACCCAGTGGGATTTTTCTGAAAAACACCAGCAGTATATCTCTGCGAGGATGCCAATGGTCTCACCTCTTTTTGAAAGGAAAGATCAGGTATTTATTACCAATGAAATTGCAAAACGCATGGGATATCAAAAAGATATACCTGTTAAAACTATCGAAGAACTCGTCGACAAAAACCTGAAAGTTGCAGGCTTATCTATCGCACAGTTGAAAAAAGAAGAAGGTATTCACATTCAGGAAGGGAAAAATCCTTACACAATGCCGGAAGATTTCGAAGTCATCTTCTATAATGAAGATATTGAGGATTCCGGTTTTCCAGGAGTACCCACCTATATTCCAGTAGAGCAGCCACCTAAGGGATTTGCGCGTCTGCTCTATGGGCGTGTCCCCGTTCATACTTTCAACCGAAGTCAGAACAATGTCTGGCTCAATGCTGCAATGCCTACCAACCCCGTCTGGCTCAATGATGCACTTGCATCAAAAATCGGCCTCAAAGATGGCGATGAGGTCGGTTTTATTAATCAGGATGGTATGGAATCCCGGACGACTACTACAATAAAAACTACACCCGGCATCAGAGAAGACTGCGTCTATATGGGCCATGGATACGGCTCTGCCAATCCACTCATGAGCGTAGGAATTGATGCTGGTGTAGATGATACGAGTCTCATAACCAAGATTACTATTGACCCTGAGACCGGTGCTCACGGTATGCGAAATAATTTTGTCAAATTCATCAAAGATGGCAAAATCATTGATATGCCAACAGCTGTATAAATCGCTTTTCAGGTTACTTCAGGAGGAATAACATAATGCAATATGGAATGATTATAGACCTTGAACGTTGTGTAGGATGTCATGCTTGCACAATCGCCTGCAAGGCAGAATGGGAGGTCCCTGTTGAATTCGGACGCAACTGGGTATATCGAATAGGGCCGTCCATGGTCGGAGATGAAATGGCATCAACCTATTATCCGGGTTTATGCAACCATTGCGACGAACCCGTTTGTGTACCAGAGTGTCCTGCCGATACGATAGAAATGACCTTTACCGATATAAGATCAGGTAAAACAGAAATATTAGAGGTTGCAGCAACCTGGAAGGATCCGTTTGACGGTACGGTTCAGATTGACAAGAGCCGTTGTATTGGGTGTGGTGCCTGTGCAGATGTATGTCCCTATAATGCCAGATACATAAATCCCAACCAGACCGACGAGGTTTCTGACGATGGCAAGGCAGATAAATGCACCTACTGTAAACCGCGGGTGGATGCTGGAGGAATCCCGGCATGTGTACAAACCTGCATTACAGGGGCCCGGATTTTTGGTGATTTGAACGACCCAGGCTCTGAAGTTTCACAGTATGTCAAAAAAGGAGCACGTGGGATTGAGCCGAACGGAGGTGAGCTTGGACCTAACTCCAGATATTATGGCAAGAAAAAAGATATGTCTCTTCTGTTTGACAGTCACACTCCTGAACTTGCCGATATGACACAGGTACGTCGTCGGGCAATGCTCGCATCCATGATAAAACCCGCAGTGAAGTCATTTAAGAGTCTTGGCTTGATAGGGATTGTAGGTGCAATGGCAGTAAAAAGCTCAGTTGATACCGACACGCAGGAATAGGATTTATAGAAAAGACCATTTCCTGTTTTACATTCAAATCGAAAAAGCGTGGTAATCTTTTATTTGATTATCGCGCTTTTTTTGTATTATGGTTTGACAGATATAAGTTACCAGTTTTCAGTTGTCAGGAACTGATAACAAAATAATTGTTATAATATCTCGGGGATTCAGTAAACGATTTTCGGGTTTTTTATAACAGAAGTTCAGTAGTAAAGA
Organism: Desulfobulbaceae bacterium; assembly: GCA_030632405.1. GTDB lineage: Bacteria > Desulfobacterota > Desulfobulbia > Desulfobulbales > Desulfocapsaceae > Desulfomarina. The sequence goes on from DAOVUU010000007.1 coordinate 5,617, forward strand.
CTAACAATATAATTTCAAAATGCATTACTCGGTTCCCTGGTTTTTTATGGCAGGGGTTATGGAGTAAGCTGCTAAAAAGGAAGAACATACATGAGTACTGATGATAAAAAAATAATTTACTCTATGATTAAAGTGAGTAAATACTACGATAATAATCCGATATTAAAAGATATTTCTCTTTCATATTTCTATGGAGCAAAAATCGGCGTTCTAGGTCTGAACGGCTCGGGGAAAAGTACACTTTTACGAATTCTCGCAGGACTTGATAAAGATTTTAATGGAGAGACACATCTCGCAGCTGGATTGAAAATTGACTATCTGGACCAGGAGCCCAAATTGGATCCAGATAAAACCGTGAAAGATATTGTCGAAGAAGGTGTGCAGCATACCGTCGACCTTCTCAACGAATTCAACGAAATTAATGAAAAATTTGCAGATCCCATGTCCGATGATGCTATGCAGCAACTTATTGATAGACAAGGAGCTGTTCAGGAACAACTTGATAATTTAGATGCCTGGGATCTGGACAGCCGACTTGAAATGGCCATGGACGCCCTGCGGTGTCCTGCTTCAGATACCAAATGCAGCATACTTTCAGGTGGAGAGCAGCGCCGTGTAGCTCTCTGCAGGATCCTTCTAAAGCAACCTGATATTCTGCTCCTTGACGAACCTACCAATCACCTGGACGCTGAATCAGTCGGCTGGCTCGAACATCATTTACAATCCTACCCCGGAACTATCATAGCTGTGACCCATGACAGATATTTCCTGGATAATGTTGCCGGGTGGATTTTAGAACTGGACCGCGGTGTTGGTATCCCCTGGAAGGGGAACTATTCTTCATGGCTGGAACAGAAAGAAAAAAGGCTCGCCAGCGAAGAAAAGAAAGAGAGTGGTCGCCAACGGACCCTGAGAAGAGAATTAGAATGGATCAGGATGTCTGCCAAGGGTAAAAGAAGCAAATCCAAGGCCAGAATAAGCTCATATGAAAAGCTCATGTCACAGGAAATCGAAAAACTCTCCAGGGATCTTGAAATTTTTATCCCGCCGGGACCCAGGCTAGGCAATGTAGTGATTCAGTCACAAGATATTTCAAAAAGTTATGGCGACCGGCTCCTGGTTGAGAATATGAATTTCAGTCTCCCCCCCGGTGGAATAGTAGGTGTAATTGGCCCAAATGGAGCTGGTAAATCTACCCTGTTTAAAATGATTATCGGTGAGGAATCACCAGATAAAGGAGATATCCGTATCGGAGAAACTGTGAAACTGGCCTACGTCGATCAGGCAAGAGACAGTCTGGACCCGGAAGCAACTATCTGGCAGGCTATTTCAGATAACCAGGACACGGTATGGCTGGGAACACAGGAGATCAACAGCAGAGCATATGTCGGCAAATTTAATTTTTCAGGCTCAGATCAACAGAAAAAAGTTGGGTTGTTATCCGGTGGGCAGCGTAATCGCGTGCACCTTGCAAGAACTCTTAAAGAAGGAGGAAATGTTCTGCTTCTGGACGAACCCACTAATGATCTTGACGTGAATACTCTGAGAGCTCTTGAAGAGGCTCTTGAAAATTTTGGGGGATGTGCCGTCGTAATCAGCCATGACCGGTGGTTTCTTGATCGAATTGCCACACACATACTCGCCTTTGAAGGTGACTCTCAGGTTGTATGGTTCGAAGGAAATTATTCAGACTATGAGAAAGACAGAAAAGCACGTCTTGGAGCAGAAGCCGACCGACCCCATCGTATAAAATACAGGCAGCTTACTAGAGAATAACAGCCTGTCTCAGAGTGGTATTCTGTTCAGACTCTCCGTTATGCCTGGCAGGCCTTTTCAAGAGGATATGCGCAGTTCGGCCCCCTACGTTGTAAAACGCAGGGGGGGATATCCACTTATCTCAGTCGTCAAATCTATCTGTCCCTCCCTGAAAACTGTTAACATCCCCTCTTTAAGTCCGACAAGGGTTGAACAGAGGCCACCTGTGGTTTCACCTCCATCTACAACATAATCTATCCTGTTACTAAATATACTTTTCACATCAACCGCCGATATGGCGGGATTATTACCGGAAATATTGGCGCTGGTTGCGGTTATAGGCCTTCCCATCGCCTTGACTAAAGCCGCTGCAACAGGATGTGGGGATACTCTTACCCCCACTGTACCGCTATGCCCGGTAAGAAGAGGTGAAAGTGTTTTTCTTGCGGGGAAAATCAGAGTGAGCGGTCCGGGCCAGTATTTCGCCATGAGGGGTCTGTATTCATCAGGAACATCGGAAACGAGGCTGCCGATGGTATTTGAATTTTCTATTAAGACCAGTACAGCCTTTTCCGATTCACGTTGTTTCAGCCTGTAGAGCTTTCTCAAGGCAGATTCGTTCTCAGGGTCAACGGCAAGACCGTAATAGGTTTCAGTCGGAAAAGCTACTACCCCTCCTTTCAGGATAATTTCCACCGCTGCATTAATTGACGATTTCAACATTATCTTAATTGATAAGACGTTACTCTTCAGATCTACGCTTGAATTCGCCGGGCCTTCTGCTCTACTTCCTTTACCATGTCTTCCCGAAATTTCACCAGCTTGCCCGCCAGGGCAGAATCATTGAGTGCAAGTATGCGTAGCGCAAGAACTGCAGCATTTTTAGCCCCGGCTTTTCCAATACCCATGGTTGCAACCGGTATACCAGGAGGCATCTGAACAGTGGCAAGGAGCGCATCCATGCCGCCTAGAGGCGAGGCATCGAGGGGAACACCAACTACAGGAAGATCTGTGTGGGCAGCTAGGACCCCTGCCAGGTGAGCGGCCATTCCTGCACCGGCAATAATAAGTTTCAACCCCCTTTCCTTGGCTGTTACGGCATATTCAGCAGCTCTGGCGGGGGTACGATGGGCAGACGCTACGGTCATCTCAAACCTGATGTCCATCGATTTCAAAAAATCTGCAGCGGAATTCATAACCGAAAGATCTGAATCACTACCCATTACAATACCGACAACTGGGAGTTTTGGGGATTTTTTACCTCCTCGAAGAGCCTTATCTCCAATATCTCTTCTAAAATAGCAATCTGTCCATTTAATCTGATCCACACCCTTATATGAGGTATTTATCGCCTCCTTCAAAGTATTTCCTACGGCTGTAACTCCTAAGACCCTCCCTCCGTTTGTGACTGTCCTGCCATTTTTTCGTGCAGTCCCGGCGTGAAAGACTTCGACACCTTTTAGACCAGAGAGCTTTGTTAATCCTCTAATTATTTTACCATTATTATATGAACCAGGGTACCCTCCGGATGCCATCACGACACAAACCGTGGGCCGTGGATCGATCTTCATATCCACCCTCTCAAGATTACCGTCAATGGCAGCCTCAAAAATATCGACAATATCACTTTTAAGTCTCATGAGCAGAGGTTGTGCTTCCGGGTCACCAAACCTACAGTTGAACTCCAGGACACTGATTTTATTACCATCAATCATCAATCCGGCATAGAGCATACCTTTATAAGGTCTCCCTTCAGCCTTCAGCCCTTTCACCGTCGGCAGCATAACCTTGTTCATAACAAATTCGGCAATTTCATCAGTTACAATCGGGGCGGGAGAGTATGCTCCCATTCCCCCTGTATTTGGCCCCTCATCATTTTCATATACAGCCTTATGGTCTTGAGAGGTAGGTAGTGGTAAAACAGTTTTACCATCCGTGAAAGCAATGAAAGAAGCCTCTTCGCCACTCAGACATTCCTCAACAATGATTTTCTCACCGGCACTGCCAAAGGCCCTGTCCTTCATAATAAGGTCTACTGCATTTTTTGCTTCTTTTATAGTGTTTGCTACAATGACACCTTTTCCCGCTGCCAGGCCATCGGCCTTAACTACAATTGGAACCCCGCAGTGGTCGATATATTTTTTAGCCTTCTTACGATCCTTAAATACTTTGAAAGAGGCAGAGGGTATATTATATTTTTCAAGAAACTCTTTGCTGAAAACTTTGCTGCCCTCAAGAATGGCTGCCCTTTTTGTAGGCCCAAAAATTCTTAATTTCTTTTCTTCAAAGGCATCAACCACCCCCGCAACCAGCGATGATTCAGGCCCGACAATTGTGAGATCAATACCCTCCTGCAAAGCTAACTGCAGCAGCCCTTTCACATCCGTCGCATTAACATCAACGCACTCTGCCAGACGACTGATACCAGCATTGCCGGGTGCACAAAATATTTTATCTACCTTGCTACTCTGTTTAATTTTCCATACGAGGGCATGTTCTCTGCCACCAGAACCAATAACGAGTACTTTCATGGTTTGCTCCATTTTAAAATGCATTAGCGATACAGAGGATAACTCTTCTCATGTCATAAAACTTGATCAACCGCACCCGGCTCATCTTTGAATGTTGACAAATGCTGCGCCAGATATTAAATGAGTGAGAGGTCATTCATTTAATTTACCATCCCGCCTACCTAAAATAATCATATTTTTCACAATGACTGTCGTAAACAAACACACAAAAATTATCTCTGCAGCAATTAAAGTATTTGCCAAAAAAGGTTTTTTCACTGCCAGGATATCCGATATTGCAAAAGAAGCCAAGGTCGCTGACGGGACAATCTACATATATTTTAATAACAAATATGATATACTGCTTTCAATATTTGAAGAAGAAATAGGGAAAATTTTTGATAAAACACAAAAACTTCTTTTAGAAGAAGAAGATCCCTGTCGAATGTTAGAAATTTACACAAGGCAATATCTCCAGGCGATGAAAAAAAACAAAAACCTGGGTGAGGTGATACATATAGAACTCCGTCAGACTAATCGATTGATCAAAGACTACCGAAACAACAAGTTCTGCGCCTATTTAAATATTATCGCCGATATCATCAGAAAAGGACAGAGTCAAAAAATTTATCGACCTGACATCATTCCTGATGTTGCCAAACGGATTTATTTTGGTGCTCTGGACGAGGTCACAAGAGTGTGGAATATCTCCCTGGAAACTCATTACACCGTTGATGAAATTACTTATCAGACACTAACCCTATTCCGCCAGGGGATAAAGATAAAGCAGGAAAAAAAATCAGGGAATATCTCTAAAGTGATCACCGATAATAGTCTTGAAGAATGTCGAAGAATAGATATTCTCTCCGAAAACCAAAATATATCGGAAGAACAATCATAGCTTTTCGAGACTCTCAGGCAAACTCTGACTGTCGTATATTAATAACTTCAAATTCTCTCATACCACCAGGAGTTTTTGCCACAACCTCGTCGCCTACCTCTTTTCCGATCATGCTTTTCCCCAATGGAGAAAGAACCGAGATTGAACCGCTTTTCACATCTGCCTCCTCTGGGCCAAGGAGTTGATAGGTTATTTCTTCATCCGTACCAATATCAAGTAATTTAACGATTGTACCAAAGAATACCCGTTCGGTACCTACAGCAGAGCAATCAATGATTTCGGCTCTGGCAAGCTTATCTTTCAATTCAATAATCCTGCCCTCGACATGCCCCTGCCTGTCTTTCGCGGCATGATATTCGGCATTTTCCTTCAAGTCTCCATGCTCGCGAGCTGTCTCTATGGCCTTGACTATATCCCCTCTCTCAACTCTTTCAAGATGTATAAGCTCTTCTCTCAATTTCCGGTTGCCGGCTTTCGACATCGGTATCCTCTGAATCATTTCGATCTCCATAAAAAAAACCTGTGCGTGTTTTCCCTGAGTGGCAACACGTACAGGAGGTGTGTTATTCAATCCCCTTTTAAGGGATAAAAATGCAGAAATTTATTTCTAATTTTGTGGTTCAACTACGCAAATTCACTATTTACCATCGATATAATAATGAAAAATGAATACTTCCCTCTTCATACTCCTCACTGTTTATAAAAACGAAATTTCCTTTTAATAGATAATGCGGACTCATTTCAAGGAAAATATTAAATTTCCCTGTATATATTATATTCTCGATATCCTCATAGTCTTCAAAACCAAACATGTTGTCAAACGAATAGTAGCTTTTTAGCCCATCAGACCCATAATTCCCTTTTATAAGATGCTGAAAATGTGCGGTCATACTATGTCCAGTATATCTGTCAGGTTTCCAATACAGGTTATCTTCGTTGCCACTGATATCTGTGACGACTATCCCTTCGTTACTGTCAGCGTTCTCCAAATAGGCGTAATCGTACTGAACTGAAAATTTGACAACTTCACCGTAAATATTATAAGAAGAATATCCGTGAAACTGGTCCTGCGAATTACCATCACTATAATAACGATGTCTATAGTCTCCACCAAATAATAACCCGACAGATGTCTCGCCTCTCAACCCTATTTCAACTCCATCGCTATATACGCCCTCAATCAGGGCATCAAGAGTATCGTCAACTTTTTTCTTATAGGCTTCCATGTGAACACTAAAGTGATCATCTAATCTGCTTCGCAGACCAAGGGAATAATAAAAATTTGCCCCCGCTTTCCCCTCTAGTCTCTCTGCCTGCCCGCTAAAGAGCAGATCAGTATCAGAGAGCAGTTCTATCGTCCCCGATGATTCAATCAGAAAACCGGATTGGGTTTCATTATTTTCAGTTTGACTGTAATTATTATGGAGATATAAAAAGGAAATATCTTTTTCCAGATCAGGAGTGAATAATAACGAGGCACCCAGGTTTCTATTTTCTAGATTAACCTGACCATCTCGCCCATTTTTGGTAAGAAAATTGCCCTCCAACCCGGTGTGTGGGCGAACTTTTGCAGAACTTTTTTTGATAATGTCTTCCATCTCCGGGGGTGTCGAACCGGATTTACGCATCACCTCATAAACCTGTGCCTCTTTCCTATATTGGCCAAACCTATCATAAATTGAAGCCAAGTCAGCCAACCCTTCAATCTCTTCTTGATCTTCTTCTAAGAGTCGTTTGTAATTTCGTTCTGCTATAACATAATTTCTCTGTACGATGGCCTTTCTGGCCAGATATTCATTCAATATCAGTTTTTGCCAGCTATAGAGTTCAAAGTAGTCTGCTACAATTTTTCCAGACTTCTTTCCAAGATTATCGATGAGATACGGAGGCGCCATTAACTCAGCGATAATTTCCGGTTTTGTCTGTAATAAATACCGTAAACTATTCCAAAATGATTTGTCTTCAGTGAAGTAGTCATAATAAACTTCTTCAAGTTCAAATCTTTTTCCAAGTAAATCTATAACCGGAGGATTAAGCAGCTGTTCGTATACCCTGAGAGATTTTTCCAGTTGTTTGTTTCCCCACAACATCCTTGCGAACAGCAACACCTCTTCAAAATCATTTGATAAATTACTGTAAAGCCCATTACTATCGATTTTATTTAACCCTTCATTAGCCTCCAAAAGAACAGCAATCCCACTGCTGTAATTTCCTCTTTTGGATTCACTCAACATCCATTTTTTAAAGAAATATTTTTCTCCAGAAAACTGTTTGTAAAGAGTTTTATAGAGATCAACAGCACTATTTATGTTTCCATTTTTATAGGACAATTCAGCAGAAAGGACCTGCCTGACAAACGAATTAACTTTACTATTTGATATGATATCAAGACGTTGCCCAGCATACTCATATTCTTTATGTCTCAGTTCAATCCGGGCGACCTGCAAAAGACGGCTGATTATTGGATATTTCCCTGATACCATGCCATATTGTGAAGGAAGAGGTCCAATTGTCCTTTTCGACTCATCTTTTATGATATTGTGAATGACCACTATATCCGGATCAAATATTTTACCTTTTTGGAGTTTTTTAAGGAGTGCTTCACACTCACGGAAATCATCATTTTCCAAATATAACCAGCAAAGCTCTTTTTCGAGTTGATAGAGCATAGAACTGGAAGAATAGTCCTCGGTTTTCTGGGATAAACTCTTTTCCAGATCAATTATCAGAAATGAAGCATCTTGCAAATCGCCGGTAGCCAGTAGACTTTTGATTTTAAGCAATACCTTCCGTCGTTGAAGTATAATTTTTTCTTCTGAATCCGGATACGTCTCTAACTTATTCTCAAATGCACTGTACCAGGCTTTAGACGTTTCAATATCCCTGTCTTCAATTGCATTAAGGGCTAAATTATATAAAGATTCGATCTCTGACCGTTTATGATTTGATAATTTTCGCAACAGTTCTTCTGCTTTCCGTGATTCTCCTTGTTGTCGAAGTGAATGGGCCCTATGAAACTGCAGTTTGGATATAATTGCCTGATCGTTTTTAAAAATATCCAAAAAATAATCATAAACCTTATCCAACTTTCCGAACAAAAAATTATACGACAACTGGGTGCAATAATTAAGAATAAAATCTATATGACCCTGATTATATTCACTAATCTGATTTTTAATAAAAAAACCTTCCAGTTCTTTAACCTTCCCCAGAGCGCCGGCCTTTGTAATGCAAACTTTCCTGAGACCAAGATCACTCTTGTCTATCTCTAAACCATTGCCATATGAACCGAGAGCTTCCTGCTCAAATCCGGCAAGTTCTTCAATATCACCTTTAAGTAGAAAATGTTTTTTTGTAGAATTATTAGAAGCAGTGATTTTTCCAAGATAATACAGTGCTCGGCGGTACGCTTTTTTCTGATAATAAAGACCGACTATCTTATAGTTAATTTCATCATCGTAGGGTTTATGATCAGAAATGATAAGTAAAATCTCAAGCAATTCTTCAAGTTTCCTTTTGCTTTCAAGAAGTGTGACCATTTCCAGGTAAATTCCCAAAGGATTGGGAGTGACTTCCATCAAATCTCTCCACAACTGCCAGGCCCCATCGTTTTCGACAATAGATAAAAAATCATTGGCTAAAATGGATTGAATATTAGCTATATGAGATTTTACTGCCTGATCATCAGGGTTTTTCAAAAGATATTTTTCATAATAACTGAGCGCTTTGTCTGGTCGCCCACCATCGTGCAGATAGATTTCTGCGATTTGGCATTGAAGATCATCGGTATCATTTGCCTTATCATTTATAACCAGGAGATGCGGAAGAGCAGCTAATCCATCACCTTTTCCCAGGTAAAATTCGACAAGTTTTTGCCTGAAAGGAAGATAATTCGGATTTCGTCTGACATACTCCTGCCACAAAGATACAACCCTCTCTTTATTGACTTCATCTTCAAAGAGTTCCGAAGCCTGAAACAGGATCCTGTCATCAACTGGTCCCATTTCTAACAGTTTGGCATAATAAACCTTTGCTTTTGTGATTTTTCCTAAAGACTTGGCCCCACGAGCTAACTCATGCAGCCGTGTCACATTTTCCGGTTCCCTGACATGGAGTTGTTCTAAGAGAGGAAATGCACTTTCATTGTTACCTTTACCTTTCAGACTGTCAATAAGACCGCGGAGAGCGGCAGTGGAATGAGAGCCTCCAGGGTCCAACTCATAAACTTTGCCATAGTATTTTATGGCAAGGCCATAATTTTTTTGCTGTAACGTTATCCTGCCGGCAGTTAACAGGTAATCAATTCGGAGTGGATCTTTTTCTACAAGAAAAACAATAATTTTTTCGGCTGAAGAATAATCTTCATTTTTTAAAAGAATCTGGCAAAACTCCCAATTGGCTTCCTCTATATTTGGCTTCAGTTCTAAAAGGTCATTGTAGAACTCTGAAGCCGTCAGGAATCGATTCTCCCGGACCTCTTCTCTGGCTTTATCCCATAGAATTTTCCATTGCGGAATATCCGGTTGAGCTGAAACTACAGTGATAGTTTTATCAGGAGCGATGCCTTTTATTTCGGCGAAAAGAGATCCGGGGGTAAACAGAATTCCCTGGAGGAAAATGACCTGACAGAAGAAAACCTTCAAAACAATCATGATGCCTGGAGTAAGTCTCAGAGAAGCCATGATCAATTAGGTAACTATTGAGGATGATAAGTGGTGATTGTCCGTCAGGACTTCAAAGCCGCAACGAGCCTCAGATATTTCCCAGTTCTTATGATACCTCGTCAATTGTAAAATTCCACTATTTTCTCGACAACATGGGTCTGCATCGACGGGGTAAGTTCTGGATATATAGGCAGAGCAATTGTTTCTCTTGCCGCCTTTTCAGCCTGCGGACAGGAAAATTTTCCGTAATCCTTCAAACATTCCTGCTGGTGTAATGGTACGGGATAGTAAATTTCACAGCCAATATCATTGGTCAACAACCAATCACGCAACTCATCCCGCCTTTTCACCCTGAGTACGTACTGATTGTATATGTGGTGGTTTTTATGGTTGCCCCCGCTCTCTTCGTCACGATCATATACAGAAAAGGGAAGTACAATTTTTTCATTTTCAAGAAGTGACGTTTCTGCAAAAAGAGTATTGTAGTGAGTCGCATTCTCAGCTCGTTTTTTATGCCATCCATTCAGGTAAGGAAGTTTGACTCGCAATGCAGCTGCCTGAATAGGATCAAGCCTGAAATTACCTCCTATCATCTTATGGAAATATTTAGGATGGGCCCCATGATTACGCATAAGAATAAGTTTTTCCGCAAATTCCCTGTCTTCAGTAATAACCATGCCACCATCACCAATACCGCCGAGGTTTTTACTCGGGAAAAAAGAGAAACAGCCGCAAAGTCCCATTGAACCGGCACTTTTTTGAATAACAGTACTGTTATTGACAAATGGATATTTGGCCCCAATGGCCTGAGCCGCATCTTCTATAACAGGAATATCGTATTCCGCAGCTAATCCGATTATCTCTGTCATATCAGCGCATTGCCCGTAAAGGTGCACAGGGATTACGGCCTTCACCGTTTTACCTCTGTCTGAATTCAGGATATCAGCTACTTTTGAGGGATCGATATTAAAACTTTTGGAATCAATATCTGCAAAAACCGGGACAGCCCCTACCCGTAAAATTACACCCATAGTGGCAAAGAACGAATAAGGACTTGTAATGACCCTGTCTCCCTGTCCGACGCCAAGTGCCATCAAAGATATAAGCAGTGCATCGGTTCCGCTGGAAACACCAACTCCATAACCCACACTGCAATAGTTGGCAATTTCCTCTTCAAGTGCACTGACCTCCGGCCCTTGAATGTACCTGGTGGATTTGACAACACGGGTAACAGCGCTGATCAAATCATCCTGAAGATATTGCAGTTGAGCATGAAGATCGAGAAGTGGTACTTTCATAGTATTTGTTATTTCGTTGTGATTCTTAAACCGCACAGTGGAAGATTAAAGGGAGGTTTGTCGCGATTTGGAGTAAAAGCTGCAATTTTTCAAGAAATAGCGGGAAGTAATCAGGAAGTATGATGTTTGTACCTGGCCGAGCACACATCAATCTGAATTTATCACAATTCTTTCACCGTCAAAATAATCTACGATATCAGGCATTTCTACTTCAAGATATTTTTTCATTTTTTTCAGAAGATTTACTTCAATCTGCCGCACGCGCTCCCGGGAAATGGAAAATTTATCTGCAATATTCTGCAATGTCAAAGGTTCATCGGTGAGTAACCTTTTTTCCAGAATCATCCTTTCCTTGTCGTTGAGTCTATCTTTTAAAGTATCGAGAAGTTCTGCAAGCTTCACCTTAATTTCTTTTCCTGCTACTGTAGACTCAATACCCGGGCCATTACTTGGCAGAAAACTTTTCTGTTCATCTTCTGAATCTGATCGTACCGGACTTTCCAGGGAAACATCCCAGTTGTCCATTCGCTGCCCCATCTCAACTACCTCACGTTCTTTTACGTTAAGGCGTTGGGCGATAAGTTTTGGTTCCGCATTAAAACCTTGGGATTCAAGAAGTTTTCTCTCTTTGTTAAGACTGAAAAAAAGTTTCCGTTGTGCCTGAGTAGTCCCGATTTTAACCAGTCTCCAGTTGTCCATTATGAATTTCAGAACATAAGCCCGGATCCAATAGGCGGCATAGTATGAGAATTTCACTCCTCTATAAGGGTCAAATTTCTTTGTTGCCTGTACCAGTCCCACATTTCCTTCCTGGATAAGATCCATGAAATTTTGCATCCAGTATTTCTGAAAATCCATTGCAACTTTGACAACAAGCCGCAAATTAGAAGAGACAAGACGATAGGCGGCATCCTGATCACCTTCCTCTCTGAAACGAATCGCCAGTTCATCGGTCTCTTCTCTTGTCAACAACTCGTATTGACTTATCTCCTGCAAATATCTGTGTAACGCAGGATTACTTAGAGCCGGTAAATTCTCTTCGTCACCTACAGCAACAAGGGGATTCTCATACCCATCATTAGCACCAGTCTCAGCAGTATCTTCTATAGTATTTTTGCTCATACAACCTCACTCCGGAATAGTCGTCCAGAAAACGTCTCAAAACACCGAATATTACTCTACCTGAATTTAAGTGCAATAATAATTTTCCTGGCAACCCTTGAATTTGATTGAAGGATTTTTTTAACAGCCACGAAATACAGGCAATATATATACAGATACCAATGCCAATAGATTAAATTCCGTTGAACATTCGAGTGAAAATCTATTTTCTTATTACTGATTTTATGCTAGATAGTGCCTATCCATTCATAATAGATTTTGTTCTATCACCTCAATCTACCATTTTATACCACCTATCAATTCCAACCTAATGAAAAATATCCGTAATTTCAGTATTATTGCCCATATCGATCATGGAAAATCCACCCTGGCTGATCGAATGATTCAACTCTGCGACCTT
>DAOVUU010000035.1 GCA_030632405.1 Desulfobulbaceae bacterium
ATCCTCAAGCATATCCTGCACAACTTCCGAAATATTTTCCCCTTCGAGAACCTCATGACGCTGCTGATAGATAACCTCACGCTGCTTATTCATTACATCATCATATTCCAGAAGATGTTTACGGATGTCGAAGTTATGCCCCTCGACCTTCTTTTGAGCATTTTCTATGGCCCTTGAGATCATATTATGTTCGATGGGTTCATCTTCCTCCATCCCCAGCTTATCCATGATTCCACCGATTTTTCCAGAACCGAAAATCCGCAGGAGATCATCTTCAAGAGAAAGGAAAAATCTCGAGGAACCAGGGTCTCCCTGCCTTCCGGATCTTCCCCTGAGCTGGTTGTCTATCCTGCGGGACTCATGACGGGATGTACCTAGAATATGAAGTCCTCCAGCTGCAATGACACCTTCTCCCAGCTTAATATCAGTACCCCTGCCTGCCATATTGGTGGCAATGGTAACTTTTCCAAGCTGTCCGGCAGTCGCAATGATTTCTGCCTCATGGTCATGTTGTTTAGCATTCAATACGTCATGCTCAACCTTCTCTTTTTTCAACATCCTGGATATTTTTTCAGACACATCGATAGAAACAGTACCTACAAGAACTGGTCTGCCGGCCTCATGCATGCTCATGATTTCCTGGATTACGGCCCGGTATTTTGCCACTTCATTTTTATAGATAACATCTGCGTAATCATCACGAACCATAGGCTGATTCGTTGGCATAACAACAACATCAAGATCATATATTTTTTTGAATTCCGGGGCTTCCGTATCTGCTGTTCCGGTCATACCGGCCAGTTTTTCGTACATGCGGAAATAATTCTGAAAGGTAATTGAGGCTAGAGTCTGGTTTTCTTTTTCAATTGTTACCCGCTCTTTTGCTTCAAGGGCCTGATGCAAACCATCACTGTATCTTCTCCCCTCCATCGTTCGTCCGGTAAATTCGTCTACAATAACGACCTGGCCATTAGTCACGATATAATCGACATCTCTTTTGAAAATGACATGGGCTTTCAGAGCCTGATTTAAATGATGGAGCTTTTCTATGCTTGTCGGATCATAAAGATTTTCTACCTCCAGAAGTTTTTCACCCTGGGCAATACCATCATCGGTCAGAGAAACCTGTCTTGATTTTTCATCAACCTGGTAGTGGTCATCTTTTTTAAATTTATGAATAATGCGATTGACGTTTTTATACAGTTCAGTCGATATGTCTGCTGGCCCGGATATAATGAGAGGAGTTCTGGCCTCATCGATGAGAATTGAATCGACCTCATCAACAATTGCATAATTAAAGCCACGCTGACAAAAATCACTCAGCTCAAACTTCATATTGTCCCGCAGATAATCAAAACCGAACTCATTATTTGTGCCATATGTGATATCAGCCCCATATGCCTTTCTACGCTCTTCATCTCTCAGACCATGGACTATCTTTCCACAGCTCATACCGAGAAATTTATACACCTCACCCATCCATTCAGCATCTCGAGCGGCCAGATAATCATTGACGGTGACCAGATGAACACCTTTTCCGGTCAACCCGTTCAAGTATACCGGAAGTGTCGACGCAAGGGTCTTTCCTTCTCCGGTTTTCATCTCTGCTATATTGCCCTGGTGCAGAATAACTCCACCAACCAGCTGGACATCGTAATGTCGTTCTCCCAGAACTCTCCTGGCTGCCTCACGGATAACCGCAAATGCCTCAGGCAATAGATCATCCACCGGCTCGCCTTTGTCCAATCTCTCTTTATATTCTACTGTTTTGGCCGCCAGCCCACCATCATCCAGAGATTTAATCTGACTTTCAAGTTCATTTATCTGGTTGACAATCGGTCCAATCTGCTTGAGAATCCGATCATTACTACTGCCAAATACTTTAGTAAGTAATTTTCCTATCATTTTTTTATTGCCCTTTTGTCAGCCTTAATCACTAACGGATCGCTGAGCTCTTCCACGCTTTTATCAACTGTCGCTGCTTTTTTACCATACGAAGGCAGGAGCAGCGATTGTCCTGCCCATACACCAATAAGAAACATCCATAAAAAAAGGCAGAACGAGACAACCCCTATTCCGAGTACAGCACTCCTGGTTATTTCAAATTTCAGTTTTTTTACTTGCTTCCGGCTTTTAGTTGCCATCTCAAGTTATTACCTTATATCTAATGCAAAAATGAAGATAGTTTTTATTCAAACGATCAGGCTGATTTTCCAAAATGAAGCTGATGGCTTTTCAACAAATCTTCGCCGTAGAAAACAACCCGTACCCCTGACAAACCTATGGAAAGACAGTTTCGGTTCAAACGCTACCTACATTTTTTCAGGAGCAGTAAGACCTATTATGTCAAGCCCATTCTTCACAACTATACGGAGCGCATCTATCAGGCAGAGACGCGCTTCACTAAGAGGAACATTATCTGTTAATACCTTGTGTTTGTTGTAATAACTATGAAACTGCCCTGCCAGTTCGATAAGATAAAAGATCACCTTATGAGGGGCCAGTTCCAGTGCTGCATTCTCAATCACTGTCGGGAAAGTTGACATAGCCTTCAGCAGATTAAGCTCTTCCGGCTCCTGTATAAGAGAACTGTCAATATTTTCAAAAGGTCTTTTCGATATACCCTTTTCAGCAGCCTGGCGAAGGATAGAACAGAGTCGGGCATGGCCATACTGAACATAATAAACCGGGTTCTCCTGACTTTTCCTGGTAGCAAGGTCAAGGTCGAACTCCATCTGACTGTCAGCCTTGCGCATCATAAAAAAGAAACGAAGCGCATCAACTCCCACTACATCCACCAACTCATCCACCGTCACAAAGTTGGCTTTCCGGGTGGACATTTTGACCTGTTTACCATCCCGGGTAAGGGTAACGAACTGGTGAAGAACCACCGTAACCTTTGCAGGATCGTAGCCCAGAGCTTCGACACCAGCCATGACATCAGGAACTGTTGCAATATGATCGGACCCAAATATATCAATCAGCCAGTCAAAATCCCGCCGGAACTTTTCACGATGGTAAGCTATATCAGGTAAGCGGTAGGTCGGCTCGCCACTGCTTTTGATGATTACTCTATCCTGTTCATGACCAAATTCAGTAGTCTTAAACCATACAGCATTATCTTTTTCATAGACGTAACCCTTGTCTCTCAGCTTACAGACAACATCATCTATATGACCGTCCTCATAGAGTGAACGTTCATTGAAGTAATTATCAAAAATAATCCCCATACGCTTCAGAGTAGCTGAAATATCCTTAAAGATATGCTTTTCCGCCTGTTCTTTAAAAACAGTTACATCTCTATAATCTTTGAGAGCATCACCTTTTTCATCAATCAGCGATTGGCTGATGTCTATAATATACTGCCCCTGATAACCGTCTTCCGGGAACTCATTTTTCTCCCCAAGCAATTCAAGATATCTCGCCCGGGTAGATTCACCTAGAACACGCATCTGCCTTCCGGCGTCGTTGTAATAGTATTCACGGAAAACTTCATGGCCAGTTGTCTCCAGCAGCCGGGCAATTGAATCACCAAGGATCGCCTGGCGGCCATGACCAATGGATAGCGGTCCGGTCGGGTTGGCACTGACGAACTCAACCATAACTTTTCGATTATTCCCTACCGCACTCCTGCCGAAATCAGTGCCTTTTTCAACAACGACCGGTATCAATTGCCGCCAGACATCACTGTTGATGAAAAAATTAACAAAGCCCGGACCTGCTACTTCGACTTTCTCAAACAATTCTGTCTTCAGGGCCAGTTTTTTAACGATTTTTTCAGCAATTTCTCTCGGATTTTTCTTTTCTATACCGGCCAGGACCAAACCAATGTTAGATGAGAAATCCCCCTGTCCTTCATGTTTGGGCAATTCAACGGTGTATCTTCCTTTACCAGTATCCGACCAGATCCCTTCAGACACACCCTGTAAGAAGCAATCATCAAGAATTGATTTTACCTGTAATCGAATCATTCCTCTTTACTCTCTATATGATCTTTCATTATTATTGCCCAAAAGGCAGAGAACTTCATAACTGATACTTTCCATCTTTTCCGCAATATCATCAGCTGTTATAACCTCTTTGCCCTGCCTGCCAAGAAAAACAACCTTGTCACCGGCAGAAACCTCACCAATATCCGTAACATCAACCATACACAAATTCATACATATTCTCCCCCTTACCGGGGCCCGCCTGCCTCGGATCAGTACTTCGCCACAGTTGGAGAGAATACGGGAATATCCATCTTCATATCCCACAGGCAAGACAGCAAGCCGCGTTTCACGGTCTGTTGTAAAGGTATGACCATAACTGATTCCGGTTCCCTCCGGCACAGATTGCACCTGCACCACTTTACTGGAAAACGTCATCGCCGGAATCAATCCTTCCACGGCTGCACCTTCAGACGGCTGACTGCCTGCCGGGTGATAACCGTACAGCGCAATACCAGCACGCACCATGTCACAATGAGTGTTCGGAAAGTTAAGCACTGCTCCCGAATTGGCAATATGGCAGATACTTTTATATCTATTTTTCAGTGCGCGACATGTATCGGCAAAAGAGGCAAATCCAGTCTCGGTACTTTTCGATCCAGGATTATCAGACTCTGGGAAATGACTCATAATACCGGCAATTGAAATCCCTCCTAATCTCTCTATTTCTTCTATGAACTCTACCAGTTCCCCAGGCTTGACCCCAAGTCTGCTCATTCCGGTATCCACTTTTATATGCACACCTATCTCTCTTCCTGCTTTAAGAGCGCTGCAAGAAAGAGATTCTACTGCACGACTGTCAAAAACTACCGGTGTCAAATCATAGGCAAGAACTGAGTCTGCCTGAACATCTTCAAACCCGAGCATCACAAAAATCTGTCCTGATATCCCGGAATTACGAAGTGTAACTGCTTCACATAACTCGGCAACACCGAAAACATCACAGCCGACGTCAGCAAACGCTTTTGCTGCTTTGACCATATCGTGGCCATATCCATCCGCCTTGACCATTGCCATGACCCGCACATCCGGACCCACCCTACTCTTTATATAATTATAATTGTGCTGTAATGCCGCCCTGCTGATTGTAACGCAATTATATGATCTAGCAATCATGACAGTCTCGTAAAAAGTTCTGAATTGAATCTTTAGATGGCTATGTCAAAAACTCATCATCATTTTTTTCTAATCCACATTTGCCAGGCAAGTCTACTTGAAAACAAAAGTGCCCAACCAATAGTAAAATATATAAAACAGAGCAGACTCAGAGGCAGAGAAGAAGTACGCAGGATCATTCCCATCCCCATCATACAGAGTACCAGCAACCAGGTTTTAACAGAATAGACTGCACCCAGGCAGGTTCCATCCTTAAAATCCAGAATACGCTCGATACTTTTTCGAGCCGATCGGTCCAGTACAAAAATAGATTTCAGAGTACCAAGGGTAAGGGCTGTTATTATTATAACAATTTGATATTCCGGCACATGAACAATACGATAGGTCGCTTTTGCCAATAGAAGAAGACCAATCACAGTCCACAGCATGGCTGTAAGAAGGAGGTGTGTTCTTCGCTTTGCTCCCGGCTTGAATCGTGAAAGATCGTTCTGCATTCCAAAGATTGCCTCTATAAAAACAAAACAAGCCCAACCTCCTCTACAGGAGATGGGGCTTGTTTATCGAACCAAATGCAACAGTAATTACATTTCAGTTACTGTAATCGCATCCTCTGGGCAAACTTCAACACAGGTTTCACAGCCAAGACATTCATCGGGCTCAACAACCTCAGCCTTACCATCTTCCATCTCAAATACCTGTGCAGGACATGCTGCAACACATTCTTCATCACCAACACATTTATCTTTATCGACAACTACCTCAAACATAATTCCCCTCCATGAAGTGATCTTTTAAATAAGCATTTATCATACTTAATCGTTAATACGGACATTCCGAATAACGCAGTTATTTTGTTTAATACTCCCTTAATTCACGGTCAGAATTTTGTCAAGAAAAAACGGCTTAACTTTTTTTAAGCGGACAACACCCAAAACCCAAAAGCTCCCTTATCCCCCCACAGAGTCCACAGAGAAAAGAAACCATCCCCCCTTCTGTGCTCTGTGTGGACTCTGTGGTTTAAGTTTTGTTCCTGAGCCACACAGGGCGATCCATAATAAATACAAGAGTTATTACACTATCTTTTATATCGTTTCTGTTTTATTCTATCCGGACAGCTGATAAAGAAAAACAACCATTAAAATTCTGAAAACCATGCCGAAAAAACATCAAAAATCTAAAAAAATCGTTCCCGCAGAAAAAAAAGAAAGAGCAATGATCGAAGGAATACTCGAAGGGAGTCCCGACGGGATAGGCGTTGTTGTTATACGCCTGGAGTGCGGCTGCAGGAAAATGGCGGCTGTTTCAAAAAGCGGGGACCCGGCATCGGGAGTTATTATTTATCGAGATAATGCCGAGACTGTCTGCGATAAATGCAAAGAAGATAATGGTGATTTCATGCGGGTAAATGAATCTTTTATCCACTGGGTTGAACCGGCACCGAGTAAAGAAATGCAGCGGGAAATAAGCATTAAAGTTCTTGGTTCTCAGAGTGTAAATTAACGCCTTACTGCTGTCCCCGCAGTAAAAAACAACAAAACCCAAATTTATCTCTTTTCACTTTCCACGTGCCAGCCTACATCTGCGAACAAATCCTTCCGCCCATTCTTTCGTCCCATCGGCATGCACATGAGTGTAAAGTGCAAATACATTTTTTTTTGTCAGGCCATCACGTCCGTTCAAAAACCCTTTGCCCCGCTTCATTTTCAATACCAGTTGATCTTCACTCCCCTGCCAGTCCAATACTGTTGAGTAACGAAATTCATGACCTTTTATTTCCAGCCCTACAGGATAAAAAGGATTCTCATTTTCAACCGTAAAGATTGAATAACCATGAGCCTGGGGTTTTTCAGACATACCGAAACGAACCGGAAAGACATCTGCAAGAGGATACTCCTCTTCTCCTATTACGATTGACCGCCCTAGATAAATCAACCCCCCGCATTCGGCATAGATTGGCATCCCAGCCTCTGCACTGTTTTTCACGGCAGCCCTGAAACTTTCGTTGGCAGCCAGATCTTTTGCACTGGTTTCGGGGAATCCTCCTCCGATGTAAAGGCCGTCAAGATCCGGCAAATCTTTGTCTGTCAGCGCATTGATAAATACAAGTTCTCCACCACCCCTTTCAAGAGCTTCCAGATTTTCCGAATAGTAAAATTGAAAAGCGGCATCCTGTAAAACACCGATCCGTACCTTCTGTTGTGTACTTGAAGAGACACCAAATTCCGGTGTGTAATTTCGACCTAAAACAGGTGCCATTATTCCCCCCACTCTCTCCAGATCAATATTTTCTTCGATTAATTCTGCCAGAAAGTCAAGTGCCTGATCGCTGCCAACATATTCCTGATGAGGAATCATCCCCAGATGACGCATGGGAAAGATATCTCTTTTGAGGCGTGGAATCGCGCCGAGTACAGGAAGACCCGTATAATGTTCAACAGATTCAGTTACCAGCCTTCTCTGTCTCTCTGTCCCTATCTGATTGAGAACAACGCCTCGGAAATTCACCCGCGTATCAAACTGTTCACATCCCAGAACCATTGCTGCAACTGTCCTTGTTGTTTTGGTGCAGTTGACCACAAGTAAAACAGGAAGATCGAGCATCACAGCCAGATCAGCGGTGGAATAGCCGCCCTCAACATTGACACCGTCAAATATTCCCCGATTTCCCTCTACAATCATTCTCTCCGCTGCCTGGGAGCGGTGATAAAATGAGGCGGTAATGATCTCCCTTGACATAAGATAGGGGTCAAGATTATAGCACTTATTCCCGGCTGCAAGCTGTAGCCATCCAGCATCTATATAATCAGGACCCTTTTTAAAGGGTACTACATTTATTCCACGTCTGGCAAATGCAGCTGTCAAACCAACAGAGACTACGCTTTTACCGGAGCCCCCGGCAAGACCGGCAACTACAAGTCCTTTTTTTAAGGTACCAGGATATTCCATCATCCTATTTCAATCTCCAGGAGGCGAATCCTTTTTATGCGGTCCCGTAACTCTGCCGCTTTTTCAAATGCAAGTTCTTTCGCCGCCTGATGCATCTGATCCTCGAGAAGAGTAATCTCCTTCTCCAGATCTTTCACACTACTATATTCAGGCAACTCTTCGGCTATCTGCAAAAGCGTTTCCTGATAGCCATCAGCGACATACCCGGAATCATATAGATGCTGCTGCATAGTGTCTTTGACCTTTGAAATAATGGTTCGGGGTTTAATACCATTTTTTTGATTATACTCCTGCTGAATCTTCCGTCTCCTCTCGGTCTCATCAATGGTAAACTGCATTGAGGTGGTAACCACATCGCCGTACATAATGACCAGCCCATCCACATTACGTGCTGCACGACCACAGGTCTGGATCAAAGACCTCTCGGAACGCAAAAATCCTTCTTTATCCGCGTCAAGTATTGCAACCAGTGAAACCTCCGGTATATCCAATCCCTCACGCAGAAGATTTATACCGATCAATACATTAAACTCGCCCTTCCTCAGTTCCCGGATCAATTCCACCCGGGCCAGGGTCTTGATATCAGAATGCAGGTATCGGACCCGAATATCCAGTTTTTCATAGTAATCAGTCAGATCCTCGGCCATTCGTTTTGTAAGCGTTGTTATCAGAACAGCTTCACCCCGTTCTGAACGCAGGCGTATCTCCTCCAGCAAGTCATCAACCTGGCTTGTGGCTGGTCTCACTTCGATCCGTGGATCGAGAAGACCAGTCGGACGAATGACCTGTTCAACAACCCGGCCATCAACCTGACTCAGTTCATATTGCCCTGGAGTTGCCGAAATATATACTATCTGATTTATCCGTTTTTCAAACTCATCAAAACGAAGAGGACGATTATCAAGGGCCGACGGCAGACGAAAGCCAAAGTCAACCAATGTGGTTTTTCGAGACCTGTCTCCGTTATACATGCCATTGAGTTGCCCGATACCGATATGGCTTTCATCGATAACGAGCAGATAATCTTCCGGGAAATAGTCAAGCAGATTAGGTGGAGGAACCCCCGGTGCTTTCCCCGTCAAGTGCCGGCTGTAGTTTTCAATACCGGTGCAATAGCCCAGTTCCTGGATCATTTCAAGGTCAAACATTGTCCGCTGATCCAGTCGCTGTTCTTCGACAAGCCGATTTTCATCCTGAAAATATTGGAGACGCAGCCGCAGTTCCTCCTTAATCGTCCTTACGGCAATCTGTAATCGATCCTTTGAAGTGACAAAGTGACTGCCTGGGAAAACTGTATATTCTTCAAGCTCTTCTATAGTAACGCCTCTTAGAGGATCAACTACAGAAATAGATTCAAGCGTGTCACCAAAAAACTCCAGTCGTACAGCTCTTTCTTCCTCGTGGACCGGAAAAATATCAATCACATCTCCCCGCACCCGAAATGTGCCCCTGTGAAAAGAGACATCATTTCGCTCATATTGCATAAAGACAAGTCTTCTCTGAACGTCCTCCATCGGATACTCTTCTTCTACTTTAAGAAACAGATGCATATTTTTATATTCATCGGGAGAACCGAGACCGTAAATGCATGATACGGAGGCGACAATAAGGACGTCCCTGCGTGTAAGCAGAGAACGGGTTGCAGAGTGACGCATCTTATCAATTGCGTCATTAATCGAGGAATCTTTCTCTATGTAGCTGTCGGACTGGGGAATATATGCTTCAGGCTGATAATAGTCATAATAGGAAACAAAATACTCGACACCATTATCTGGGAAAAGCTCTTTAAACTCGCTGAAAAGCTGCGCAGCCAGTGTCTTATTGGGCGCGATCACCAGGGTCGGGCGCTGTACCTCCTGTATAACATTGGCTATTGTAAATGTTTTTCCGGAACCCGTGACACCGAGCAGAACCTGGCTCTTAACTCCGTCTACGATACCCTCTGCCAGCTTTTTAATCGCCTCAGGCTGATCACCCGAAGGTGTAAACGGTGAATTCAGTTGAAAAGGTGTATCCATCATACGATTTTCACTCCTCACCGCCTTCCCAGGTGATGCAATCTTCCGGACAATTCTTAATCGCCTCCTCTACATCTTCCAGAGGGTATTCGTCCAGCTCCATAACTTCCATAAAACCAATCGACTTATTATATTTGAAAACACTCGGCGCTACTTCCACGCACCCCATACACTCGTTACACCTGCCTAAATCAATCGATGGATATTTTTTCATTTTTTCGCTATACTGTGAGATTTTCATTCCTTTGTAAATAGTTTTTTGCAGGGGAATTTTTCCCTGACCATTATCCTTTTATTGTAATACATAGTCCGGTCAATTATTATATGGGCTTTAAATTTTATATCGGAAGAGTGAATATACTCATACATAAACTCGTAAAAAGATACCGACAACAACCTCAACGTACAATGGAGCCTCAATGAATACCACAGAACTAGCAAAAGGAATATACTCAGTCGGAGCGATAGACTGGGATGTTCGAGACTTTCACGGTTACTCTACACTTAAAGGAACCACATACAACGCTTTCCTCATAGTCGATAAGAAGGTAACTCTTGTGGATACGGTTAAACGATCCCATAGAGATGACCTTATTCGTAACATTCGTGCGATTATAGAACCGGAAAAAATTGATTATATTATCGTCAACCATGTAGAGCTCGACCACTCCGGGTCTCTTCCGGACATGGTCAATTTGATACAGCCGGAAAAAATATTCTGTTCTCCAATGGGTAAAAAGGCCATCCTTGACCATTTTCACTGTGATGACTGGCCATTTGAGGTTGTAAAATCAGGTAACGAAATCAGTCTCGGTAAACGAACCATACATTTTATTGAAACACGAATGCTGCACTGGCCGGACTCCATGTTCTCCTTTATCAAGGAAGACGGCATCCTCTTCTCCAGTGACGCCTTCGGCCAGCACTATGCGTCAACTGAACGGTTTGACGACGAGGTACCTCTCTCTGATGTAATGAAAGAAGGTGCCAAATATTATGCCAACATCCTCTATCTCTTCGCACCATTGATTCGTAAACTTCTTAAAAGCATAGGTGAAATGAATCTTGACATAAAGATGATAGCACCGGATCATGGTGTTATCTGGCGTACTCACAAAGAAGAAAT
>DAOVUU010000072.1 GCA_030632405.1 Desulfobulbaceae bacterium
GAAGAATACCAAAATCAGAGAGCAAATTAGAATAGATTAGAGCAATGTTATCATCATTGGATTCCATTACTCAATAAAATGTAGCAGTTCTATTGGAGTTCGGCAATTGACAGGCCTAGAGCATCAGCCACTCCCTTGCCGTAGGCAGGATCCGCCTTGAGGCAGTTACCAATATGGCGCATCTTGATCTCTTTGGGAGCATCCCCCATGGCCCTGGCTGTATTGTCAAACAATGCTTGCTGTTGCTCACCAGTCATAAGTTGAGATGCCACGGAGTCAGGCGAACCCAACAATGATGTTTCTTGTAACCCGCTTAACCCAACCTACAAATGCCCAAGGCAAATGAAGCAGATTCCCTCTAATATTTACATTCAGTCGGCAGATATTTTTGCAGTCGATTTTTTTGTGCTTTGCTTCGATCTGGAAGAATATATGCTGCACATCTTTTTTCGATTTCTTTTGAAACATTTACATCTATAGGTATTATCGAAGAAAAATTGTCTGGGTCTATTCCTTTTTTATCAAAAATATTGCTTACTCTATGTTCTTTTCTGTAAATGGCTGGGGAGCCGATCGTCAGAAAGCTTTTTGTTTCCAAAGATTCTGCCAGCTTGTCTTTGAGCATGGGATCAAAAGATAGGTTTAGGCCCTGAAGTGTCCGATTGCAGTTGATCAGTAATTCTTCATCCAGAATCATTTTTTTAAAACTTCCTCCTGCAAATGCAGCCATAATACCTGGATGACACCAGATTTCATCTACATGGGTCATATAATAGGGTGCTATTGAAGTGAAACAGGATTCAAATCCGCCTTGATAATCATTTCTGGTGCCGTCAGACAAGCACCCGCAAAGAAAACAATTCATTTCAAAATGCAGGCAAACTTCATAAAACATAATTTGCACATGAAGGAATTCTGGACTGCCGTATGCCGGTTGTAATGACCGCATGTCTGTCATGGTAGAAAAATTACTGAAAGCCACACTTGTACCAGGCTTGAGTAACTGAACATAAACCACACCTGCCAAACAAATGGCCATGTCGTGGACAATGATACCCAGAAGGCTTTCTGGTCCAGTCATAAAGGACAAGGTACAGGGGAAAATAGTGATGTCTTGTTCTTCTTCAACCAAAACGGTTAAATTGATCAAGCTTTCTTCATCATAAGACAGGGGGGCCATAGGGCAGATTCCCTGTCCCAAAACCGGCGAGCTTTCATAGCCTTTGATCTCCTTGATCAACTGGATCGCTTTTTTTGCACTGGTGTAAACATCGCCATTTTTTGAAGTTGATTTGGTAGCACGCAGGCTTAAATTCGGGAATTTATCTGAATATTTCAGCATCATTGCAATTTGACTGACATACTGGTCTTCGTTGTCGTTGCCCTCAGGATCGGCGACACCGGGATTTACAGATTCATATAGATCACATGTTTCGGCAAGCTGGTACATTTTGACGGCATCCTGAATGTTGCCACGCCGAATTTTTCCGGTGATATCATCTATGATCATGGGGGCATTGGAAAATGGGGATGCGGCGATCAGCCTTTTGTTATGTGTAGGTGTATATTTGACCTTTGGCAGTGAATCCAAAGCCTCTTTCAACAAGGACTGAGAGATAAAGACTTTTCTGCCATCTACTGTGGCATCTTTTTTTTTGAACAGTTCAACAGCGCTGTTCATTTCAAATTCTACGCCAACGGTTGCCAGTATGTCGGTGGCCTTTTCATAAATGGATTCAATGGTTTCACTGTTTAGTAATTTCATTAATTATCCTAAATTTTATTGGCTGGATCAGAAAACAGGTTAATTAGGCTGTAGGCTGAAGGCTGTTAGGAAAAGCAAAAGACGGAGTGAAAACCTCCCCTAATGGCCTTCATCCTAAACAACCTGTTGATTTAACAGAGTGAACTTAAGACAATTTCCTTGTTTTTTATGACAGAAACAGGGAAATAAGGTATTAACGGAGGATACTCTTCTTAGGATGGTATCCAGCCCGGGCGGTTGTATTGGGCAGCAGCATGGATCCTTTACCGAGTATAGTTCCTGGACTGGTGACAGAGTTGCATCCGGTTTGGGCGTTATCCCCTAAAATAGCACCGAATTTTCTTCTGCCTGTATCAAATTTTTCTCCTTTGTGTATGAATACGACGTTCCCGGGAAGGAATTTGAGATTGGCGAATTTAGTTCCCGCCCCAAGATTGGCATTGTTGCCAAGAATCGAGTCTCCAAGGTAGGCAAAATGTCCTGCCTTTGCATCGTTTAAAAAAATGGAGTGTTTGATTTCGGTGGTATGGCCAAGAATGCATCGATCTCCTGTCAGTACATAACCACGGAGATATGCCCCCTGTCGTACCTCACTGCAGTCACCGATCACTGCCGGAGATTTTATCATTGCTCCGCATTCGACAAGGACACCCTCACCTATTGAAATGCGGTTGCCGGCCAGGACGGCTCCGGCCATTATCACAGCCGCTCCTTCGATCTTGTGGCCGTCTCTTTGCACCTGCAAACCGTGCCTGGTTGTATCACCAAATTCGATTTCACAGTCTTTGGCCGATATGGCTTTGTTTTCGTGGATAACTATATGCTCCTGGAGCGGGATTCCATCCTTTATCAGCTGGCTATCGTAAGTGGGATAGTTATATTTATCCATGTACTCTTTGAGACTGTTAAGAGGGAGCCATGGATAACCATTTTTTTTAAAGAGATCGGCGTGTGGAAAGGTTGACAGGTCAAAAAAAGAGAGGGCTGTAAGCATTATAGTATCCTGGTTTAGGCTGGTTGAATGGACTGTTTGTTAATTTGTGTGAGTAATATGAGGGAAAATATTCAATTTTTCAAGAAAAAACAAAAATTTGACCAAGACTGGATCAAAGGCTTCTTGACTTCGGCAAACTGGATGTTTACAATTTCTGCGGTTCTTAAAAAACGTGAATTAGCGGTCTATATATTTGAAAACAGAGAAGATTGCCGAAAGAAATTGTTTATCTTTCATTGACGATCTTGCCAGGAGGTTTGTGTGGAATTTAATGATTCATTGAGTATTGGTATGGACGATTTTTCCAGTAATGAGGATATGGAGATCCCTGAGGTGCTGCCGATGATGGCGGTACGGGATGTTGTAGTTTTCAACTATATGATAATTCCTCTTTTTGTCGGTCGGCCCGGTTCCGTAGAAGCGGTAAATGAGGCGCTCGGTTCTAATAAACTGCTGATGCTTGTTACCCAGAAGGATGCCACGAAGGATAATCCAGGCGAAGATGATCTGTACAAGGTTGGCATGGTCTGTATGGTAATGCGTACTCTGAAATTGCCGGATGGTCGTCTTAAAGTTCTTGTGCAGGCAATGTCCAAGGCCCGGATAGAAAGCTTTGAGCAGACGGATCCGTTTTATCAGGTTTCAGTTGAGGTGATTGAAGACCAGGATGCGCAGGAGGTAACAGTCGAAGTTGAAGCAATGATGCGTACCGTAAGAGAGCAGACAGAAAAGATATTGTCATTACGGGGGATTCTGTCTGCAGATCTAATGATGATCATTAACAATATTGAAGACCCGGGTCGTCTCGCGGATCTCGTCGGGTCAAACTTACGATTAAAAATTGTCGAATCCCAGAAAATACTTGAAGAAACTGATCCGCTGGCTCGTCTTACACTTGTGAATGAACTGTTGGCCAAAGAGCTTGAAGTCACTACTGTCCAGGCGAAGATTCAAAACGATGCAAAAGAGGAGATGAGTAAATCCCAGAGGGAATATTTCCTCAGAGAACAGATTCATGCCCTGCAGAAGGAGCTTGGTGATACAGACGACTACACTCAGGAAATAGACGAACTGGCGGCCAAGCTTAAAAAAGTCAAAATGCCAAAAACTATACGAAAAGAGGCGAAAAAACAGCTGAATCGTATGGCGATGATGCACCCTGACTCTTCTGAAGCTACCATAATCAGGACATATATTGACTGGTTTCTTGATATTCCATGGAAGAAGGGAACAAAGGATCTTCTTGATCTTAAAAGGGCAAAAAAAATACTCGATGAGGATCATTACGGCCTGGAAAAAGTTAAGGAAAGAATTCTTGAATATCTCGCTGTACGGAAACTCAATAAATTCACTAAAGGTCCGATACTCTGCTTTGTCGGTCCACCAGGTGTTGGCAAAACTTCTCTGGGGCAGTCTGTTGCCCGGGCCATGGGACGCAAATTCTATCGCCTGTCCCTGGGGGGAATGCGTGATGAGGCTGAAATACGTGGGCATCGGAGAACCTATATAGGTGCGATGCCGGGTCGTATAGTCCAGGGATTGAAGACGACAGGAGCAAACAACCCCGTCTTTATGATGGATGAGGTTGATAAGATTGGTGCTGATTATCGTGGTGATCCATCTTCCGCCCTGCTTGAAGTACTCGATCCTGAACAGAATTTTGAATTCTCTGATCACTACATGAATCTTCCAATCGATCTGTCGAAGGTAATGTTTATCACCACGGCAAATATGAGCGACACCATCCCGAGACCTCTTCTGGACAGGATGGAGGTTATCCGGTTATCCGGCTATACTCTGGAAGAAAAGATTGTTATTGCCAGGAAATATCTGTTGCCACGACAGTTCAAGGAAAACGGTATTAAAAGCCGACTGGCTCGAATGAGTGATGAGACAATCAACTATATTGTCACACATTACACCTATGAAGCAGGACTGAGAAATCTTGAGCGGGAAATCGGCAAGATTTGCCGGAAGATTGCCAGAAAAGTCGCGGAAGGAGGCAAAGGGCCTTACAGCGTGAGCAAGCGAAATATTGATCGTTACCTCGGGCCTCCAAAAACCATTCCCGAGTCAGAACTTGAGAAACTTGAGCAACCGGGGCTGGTGACCGGTCTTGCATGGACCGAGGTTGGCGGCGAGATATTGCAGATTGAAGTCAATATCATGCCCGGCAAAGGTAAATTGATCTTGACCGGCCAGCTCGGAAGCGTAATGAAGGAATCCGCTCAGGCAGCGCTTACATATTGCCGCAGCAGGTCAACAGAAATTGGGGTTGAAGAGGAGTATTTTGATAAAATCGACCTCCATATCCATGTCCCGGCCGGGGCGATCCCTAAAGATGGGCCATCGGCGGGTATTACCATGGCTACTGCACTCTACTCCGCATTTACGCAGAAAACAGTTATGAGTCAACTCGCAATGACAGGAGAGGTGACGCTGCGGGGTCGTGTACTGCCTATTGGTGGATTGAAGGAGAAAGCACTTGCTGCACTCCGTGCGGGTATTGATAAAGTTATTATTCCCGCTCAAAACAAAAAGGACCTTGTCGAAATACCAAAAGATATACGGAATAAGATGAGATTTTTCCCGGTTAGTGATATGGATGAAGTTGTTAAAATAGCTTTTAGAAAGCCTGGTAAGAAGAAAGGTCAGGTAAAGACAAAACAAAAATAATCTTAGCCCTCATTTCTTACGAACTGAGGCGGCGGCATATGTGAGAAGCGAGGTAATGGGCCATAGTTTGCTATGCCTTTTACCTCAGCGACACTGCAGATGCCGTCGGATCGGCTCGCCTTTGGTGAACATTTTTTTATTCAATTAGCCCAATTATGATTTTTTGCTGTATTATGAAAATGATAACAATTGGACCACAAAATGTTCATGAGAAATGCGGGCTTAGCTGTGATTGATCGGGACGTTCATAAAAAAAAACCAGTATCTGTAGTAAAAAGGGTTGCCCTGTGGGTAGCCCTTTTTTTTTCCTTAACGACAATAGTTGCTGGGGCATGGTTTGGTCTATACGCTTTTGGAAAAGGACCGATCTCTCTCGAAGGAGAGATGATTGTTACTATCCCCAGGGGTGCATCTGTCAGGTCTATTGGTGAAACACTTGGAAATGCGGGACTTATTCATAATGATATCCGTTTCTCTCTGCTCGCTCAACTCACCGGCTATTCCGGTCATCTCCAGGCCGGAGAATTCTTACTGAAGACAGGGCGGCGTCCCGGAGAGGTGATAAAGGAATTGGCTTTTGCAAAACCGGTGCAGCACTCCGTAACGATAATTGAAGGCTTACGTGCTGCAGAGATTGCAGAAGTGTTTGGGGATAAGGGGTGGTGTGATGCTGCAAAATTCGTAGCCCTTGTTCATGAAATACAATTCATTGAGTCCCTTGGCTTTAAAAACATTGCCAGCCTGGAGGGTTATCTGTATCCGGATACCTACCTGCTAACAGCCGACATGAAAGGGGCTGAAAAAATTATAACCATGATGGTGAGACGATTTTCTCAGATATGGGGGCAACTTATTTCTTCCATCGATCTGGAAATCAATAGATCGGAGGTGGTTGTGATGGCTTCTATCGTCGAAAAAGAGGCCGCCTCCGGAGGCGAACAACCTATTATTGCCGGTGTTTTCAAAAACAGACTGGCCAGCAGGATGCGTCTTCAATCGGATCCGACTGTGATTTACGGGATAGAAAATTTTTCAGGTAAAATTACCAGGAAGCACCTTCGCAATTCTACTCCGTATAATACATATACGATACCCGGATTGCCAATTGGTCCAATTTGTAATCCGGGTAAAGGCGCTCTTTCAGCTGCACTCAATCCCGCCGAAACAGAATATTTCTATTTTGTCTCTAAAAATGATGGGACACATCAATTTTCTATATCACTTCCAGAGCATAATCGCGCAGTTCGAAAATATCAGAGGAAAAAAAAAGATAAAGCAGTTAAATAGAAACATCTGATCGAATTGAACGGTAATTATAACAGAGTTTAAAGCTGGAGAAAAAGTGAAAATAGGTCTTGTGCAACTCAATCCCGTTATTGGTGATTTTGAGAAAAACTGTGCCAAAATAGTTGAATGGTCAAGGCGGGCGAAAGATAAAGGCTGCTCGCTGGCCATATTTCCAGAATTAGCCGTCTCCGGGTATCCTCCCCTGGATTTGCTGGAAAGAAACGCTTTTCTTGATGCCAGTGACCGGGCTTTAACGAATCTCATCCTGAATCTGCCTGAACTTGATGTGATGGTTGGCTGCATTGAACGTCGAGACAATGATAGAGGAAAACCACTCTACAATTCTGCTGTTGTCATTCGTGGGAAAAAGATCGTTTTCAGAGCCCGCAAACAATTGTTACCATCCTACGATGTTTTCGATGAAACCAGGTATTTTGAGCCGGGTCCGTCTTCTGAAATGTATGAACTGCAGGGTCATCGTTTTTGTGTGACTGTCTGCGAAGACGTCTGGCATCATGAGGTTAGAGATCACGAAATTAAGCCTGTAGCTGACTTTTTTGTGGCCGCTGAAGAAAAAGGTGTGTCTGTCGATGCTGTAATCAATATTTCCGCCTCTCCCTTTCAGCGGGATAAGGAGGAGGTAAGAAGAAATATTTTCAGAGAAATATGTAAAAATCATAATATCCCGCTTCTCTACAGCAATCAGGTTGGAGGACAAGATTCCCTCCTCTTTGACGGGTGCAGTCTTGTGATGAACAGTTCTGGTGAAATTATTGCGCAGGCGGAGGGATTCAAAGAGGACCTGATCACCATTGATGACCTGTATCAGTCTGGACTTAATAGATCATCACCCCGACAACCAGAAGCCGATGTATATGATGCCCTGGTGATGGGGGTAAGAGATTATGCAACCAAATGCGGCTTTTCTTCCGCAGTACTCGGCCTGTCTGGAGGTATTGATTCAGCCGTAACAGCCGCCATAGCGGTTGATGCCCTTGGCCCAAAAAATGTTCTGGGGGTAGCACTGCCTTCACCATACAGCTCTTCCGACTCTTTTGAGGATGCAGAAAATCTGGCGACCAATTTAGACTGTAATTTTGAAGTGATCCCCATAGCCGGGCTTTTTAGTGCATTTAGAGAAAGTCTCTCACCTTTTTTTAAAAAAACCAGGGAAGATCTTACGGAACAGAATATTCAGGCACGGATACGGGGGAATCTGCTGATGGCCCTCTCAAATAAATTCAATCACCTTCTTCTCGCGACCGGGAACAAGAGTGAGATGGCCGTCGGATACTGTACTCTCTATGGAGACATGAGCGGGGGACTTGCCGCGATTTCAGATGTGCCCAAACAGCTTGTTTATCAGCTTGCCAGGTATATTAATCGGGACGGGGTGGTGATCCCCCTGCGGACCATAACCAAGGCTCCAACTGCCGAGCTTAAGCCGGATCAGTGTGACCAGGACGATCTACCCCCTTATGAAATTCTGGACAGCATACTGGAGTTACATCTGGAAGGCGGAGAAGGAGTCGGGGAGATTGTTAATCGAGGATTTGAAGAAACTCTGGTTCGGGATATTCTTCGCCGGGTCCGCCTTAATGAATACAAACGTAAACAGGCCCCCATGGGGTTGAAAGTGACGACCAAGGCCTTCGGCTGTGGTCGTCGCTTTCCGAATGTTCAAAACTTTCAGCAATAGAATCGATCGATGCCTATCGAAAACACTAAAAACAATCGCAGGCAATTGATGTGGAGGGTTGCGCTTTCTGTTCTTCTCCTTTCAGGTTTCGGCTGGTTGATTTTTTCTGAAACCCAGTTAAAGAGACCGGAAAAACTCGCTGTCACTGCTGCCGGTAATATTGATATGTGTCTGAGTTGTCACAAGGATGAAAAACTTGATCCGGCTCACGATTCAACAGTGATTGGATGTTCTGTATGTCATCTGGGTAATCCTCTGTCTATAACGGAAGAAGAAGCGCATAGTGGAATGGTGCTGAATCCCGGCGATCTGCGCCATGTTGAAAAAACCTGCTCGGTAGAGGGATGTCA
>DAOVUU010000180.1 GCA_030632405.1 Desulfobulbaceae bacterium
ATTATTCTGCTTACCGCTGTGGCCGAAAGGGTGACAACAAGTACCTATTCTCATAGGGATATGCTTGAGAGCGAGGCAGAGGATTATATGCCAAAACCTGTTGAGCCCGCCGAGCTGCTCGAACTGATCAAAAGCTGGTTGGCATAGTTTCTCTCTCCCCGGAGGTGGCGGTCCTCCTATTCATCCGGGAACCTGATTGCCACTAATCTACAACTTATTGCAGGGGGTTGGATATAATCAACGCCTCTATGGCGTGTAGCTGCTGAGCTATAGTGGTAATTAAAATCAGGAATACGGTTATGGATAACGTACGCATACTGATCATAGATGATGAGAAGGTAATTCGTGAAGGCGTTGGACGTGCTCTTGGCAAAAGAGGCTATGAGATTGCCAAGGCTGAAGATGGGAATCGAGGTCTGGAACTGCTGAAGGAACAGGATTTTCAGCTTGTGCTGACTGATCTTATGATGCCGGGGATCGATGGTTTTGCTGTCATGGAGTGGATTCAGGAAAACCAACCCCACGTAGAGGTCATCGTTATTACAGGTTTTGCCACTGTGAGTAAGGCGGTAAGTGCGATGAAGCAGGGAGCGTTTGATTTCGTAGGAAAACCGTTTACACCTGATTATATCCGTGTGGTAGTTGATCGTGCAATCGATAAACTGGCCTTGAAGGCAGAGACAGAACAGTTACGCGAAGAAAAGAAGATAGGTCTCGAAGCCATTGACAAATCACAGAGTCGGCTTAAAACTGTCTTCGGCTGTATGGTAGAGGCTGTGCTTGTAACCGATACGGACAGCGTCGTCGTTCATCATAATCCTGCGGCAATTAAAATTCTCGAGATACAGACCGATCCGGTCATTGGTAAGCCTCTGGGAGATTCGATTCGTGATATTACCGCGGTGAATATGGTTGCAGAAGCCATCCAGAAATCCATTGTAGTGACCCGTGAATTCGCCCCCGGTACAATATCGCGTAAATATCTGCGGGCTTACTGCTCGCCGGTTACCTCGGATCAGGGGGAGGTTATCGGTTCTGTTACCACTTTTGAAGATATCAGTACCCATAAGGAAATTGACAGGATGAAGTCAGATTTTGTTGCAATGGTTGCCCACGAATTGAAATCGCCGCTGGCCTCCATTGAGCAGATGATCTATGCCTCCCAGGTAGGATGCCCATACGAGGAGATGAACTCGTGTAATGCATTGCATAAGCGTATGACTGTCAGAACCAAAGATCTTCTTGGGTTAATTGATAATCTTTTGAATCTCTCCAAGCTGGAAAGTGGGACGGTAGTTTTTAATCTGGAGCCGGTAAGGGGCACCGAGATTATTCAGGACGTCATTGAAATCGCCTCCCCTCAGGCGGAAGTGAAACATATTACAATGACATATACGCCATCTGATGAAGACTGGTGGTTTAATGTGGATTACGATCATATGCGCACTGCCATAATGAATATCGTCTCTAATGGTGTTAAATATACTCCCGAAGGGGGGGAACTGACGATAAACACCTCCATTACCGGCGGTTTTGTCAATCTGGTTGTGAAAGATACGGGTATAGGTATCAGTAAGGAAGATTTACCGCATATTTTTGATCGTTTCTTCAGGGTAAAGGGTAAGGCGACACGTCATATAACCGGCTCAGGTCTTGGCCTGGCATTGGTGAAGGAGGTAGTTGAGGCTCACCAGGGATATATCGATGTTGATTCCAGTCCGGAAGTGGGGACAAGTTTGACTCTCAGTTTTCCTCTGGCGAAAACAGAGAAAGTGCAGTCTCACTAATGGGCACCCCGGGTGAAACAAATTCCGGTTGAGTAAAGAAATCTCTTAAAAAAGGTGATTTGAAATTTTTTGTGCAGCGGCTTTGAGTGGAATAATTGCCGATTGTAAAAATGAACTGGTCATGCGAAATGCCGGGCCGGCTATGACTACAGCGGCTTTTGGCCCACCATCCAGGCTGAGTATTGGAGCAGCCATGGCGTGGGTATCACTGTAACGTTCTCCTCTGTCGTAGGCAATTCCTGTCCGTTTTATTTCTCTGAGCAGCTGCCTGTACTCTTTTTTTACAACTATTGTATTGTCGTTATAGCGTGTAAATTTCTGTCGGAGACAAAGTTCCAGGAACTTTGGCTCGCAATGAGACAGTATCACTTTGGCACCGGCGGCCACGTTGATTGGCACCTGTTTTCCCGGCTGGAAATTAAATCGAATGTGGCTTGGTCCTTCAACATGGAGTGCAAGCACGACATTGGTGCCGGAAAGTATTTCTAGAGCAACGCTTTCACCTGTTGATTGAGAGAGTTCCGTCAGGTAGGGCTGGGCAACGGTGAGAAGCTTGCTGTCCAGGGATCGAGTGGCCGCGGTACCAAGTTTAAATGCTGATTTGCCGAGCATATATTTTTTGGTGAGTGGGTTTTGCTGAAGAAAACCGGTTGCGACCAGTAATTTGACCAATCGACTGGTTGTTGATTTGTGAATTCCCAGTTTTTTGCCTATATCCGTGATGCCCAACTCATTATTATACGGCGCAAAAAGCAACAGGATATTAAGTGCTTTTTCGGCTGATGAACTGCTGGCAGGTTTTTGTCCTTTCTGATTTTTGTTTTCCAATTTTTCATCCTTGATGGCGTCGTAAAAACTACATTTAACCAATGTCTCGTCATTCCCGCGAAGGCGGGAATCTAGTAATTTCAACAGTTTCTGGATTCCCACCTGCGTGGGAATGACGGAGGCGGAGAGTTTTTACGACGCCATCATCTTTAATAAACTCGTAAAAAGGTCATTTTTTCAGAGAAGCGGCGTTGAGTGGTTGTTTCGAATACGTGTACCGTGTCTCGTATGTTGGAACTTAATAGAGTGTCATAGTCCTTCTGTCAAGAAATTTCGAAGAATAAAAGAGATAATTTTTCTGTTATGTTGGGGTAATTGCCTGATATTAATGGATAAATTGATATGTCCTGCTGTGCGATATTACATGTAAAATGATCTTGACATGTGCGGAAACCAGTGTAGTATAATTCCATATATTGGTGCTGGATTTTCAGTATGCGAGACATATTGTTTTGCTTGATTGGTAGCGTGAGACGCTTTTACGATGTGAAAAAAGGAAGGATTTGATCCCTGAATTCTTTTTTAAGATAGAATCTAACTATTCCATATTACCTCGGAAATAGAGAGATGCTCAACTCCGGGAGGTTAAAAGATGAGTGAACAAGTTTTTACAAACTGTACCAATGCCGGGCCGGTCAGCGTATATGTCAAAGATGGTAAAGTTACGCGGATGCGGCCTTTGGTTGCAGAGGATAAGGATTTTAAACCATGGGTGATTGAGGCGGGCGGCAAAAAATATTCTCCACCTAAAAAATTTGCGGTAGCACCCTATGTTCATGCTGACAGGCGGAGACTTTATTCTGATGAACGCATTAAATACCCGCTGAAACGAGTTGACTTTGATCCAGATGGAGAACGTAATCCACAAAATCGTGGAAAATCCCCCTATGTTCGTATTTCCTGGGATGAAGCACTGGATATAGTTGCCGGCGAGATTAAGCGGGTTAAAGACACATATGGCGGGTCTGCAATCAGCGGCATGACTTCCTCCCACCATAACTGGGGAATTGTGGGCTATAAGATGGGACCTTTTGCCCGATTTATGAATCTGCTTGAATTTACTCCTGTCCTCGATAATCCAGACAGCTGGGAAGGATGGCACTGGGGGGCGACACATACCTATGGATTTTACTGGCGGTTAGGTATGCCGGAGCAGTATGACCTTTTGGAAGATTCTTTGAAAAATGCTGAAATGATCGTTCTCTGGTCCAATGATCCTGATACCACCAGGGGAACATATACCGGACAGGACTCGGCTCTCTGGCGTCAATGGTTGAAGGAAAAAGGGGTCAAGATGGTGTTTATCGACCCGTTCCATAATTTTACTGCCGGAGTGATGGAGGGTAAATGGATTGCCCCGAGGATCGGCACCGATACCTGTCTTGCCATGGCCATTGCCAACGTCTGGATTACTGAAGATATCTATGACAGGGAATATGTTAAAGAGAGAACAATAGGATTTGATCAATTCAAAAAATATGTTCTTGGCGAAGAAGACGGACAGGAGAAAACGCCAGAATGGGCCGAAGAAGAATCAGGCGTCAAGGCACGGGTGATACGTGCTCTGGCCCGTGAATGGGCAGCCAAACGAACCATATTATCTGGAGGTGCTCGGGGTGGTGAAGGTGGCGCATGTCGTCAGGCGTATGGCACGGAATGGGCCCGTATGATGGTTTTGCTTCAGGGAATGCAGGGGCTTGGCAAGCCGGGGCGTACCATTTGGGGGACCACCATGGGCGCTCCGTCGGATACCAAGCACTGGTTCCCGGCCTACGCCGATCTTGAAGGCAGGGTTTCCACTGCCCATATTGCCAAATATAAACCAACGAACCCGACAAAGCAGCGATTATACAGACTTACCCTTCCCGATGCCGTTCTTGATCCTCCTGTCAGCTGGTATGGAGAAGGCTTCTGTGGTCAATCACTGGAGCAGCAGTTCACCCATTTTGAATATCCTATGGAGGGATATTCAGAAATTAAGCTTTTCTATCGCTATGGTGGCTCATTTATTGGAACCATGAGTGATACAAGCAAATGGGTGAGAATGTATCAGAGCCCGAAACTCGAATTTGTTGTCAACCAGGATATCTGGTTTAACAGTGAAACCAGGATGGCTGATATTATTCTCCCCGCATGTACAAATTTTGAACGTGAAGATGTGGGCGAATGGGGAGCCTGTGGCGGCTACACCTGTCATGCAAGCAGCGGATGTAACTACAGGATTGTTGTCCGTCAGCAGAAGTGTATTGACCCGCTATGGGAGTCCAAGTCGGATTATGAGATATTCAGGTTGATCTCTGCGCGTCTTGGTACCGAGGAACAGTTTACAGACGGACGCACTGAACTGGACTGGGTCAAGGCTTTCTATGACTCTTCAGATTTAAAAGGGATGATAAGCTGGGAGGAATTTGACAAGAAAGGCTATCAGATAATCAATATTTCAGAAGATTATGAATCAACGCCGTCTCTTCGGTGGTTTGCTGAAGGACGTGACTGTGATACACCTGATACAAATAATCCTAAACGTAATACAGAAAAAGCGAAAGAACTCGGGACATACAGCGGTAAGATTGAGTTTGTCTCAGAGAGTCTGAAAGCGAATTTCCCCGATGATGAGGAACGGCCAGTATCTCCTCACTATATACCAAGCTGGGAAGGGCATCACAGCGAGATGTATGATAAATATCCATTGCAGCTGTTGTCGCCTCATCCGCGTTTTTCCTTCCATTGCCACTACGACAAACACACAGACTGGCTTGATGATATTCCCGTGCATCGAATTAAGAAGGATGGCTATGCCTGGTGGCCCGCCCGTATCAGCTCTGAGGATGCGGCATTGCGTGGAATCCAGAGCGGTGATATTGTCCGCCTCCATAACCATCGGGCATCGGTCCTCTGTATTGCAGTGATTACAGAGCGGATACGACCGGGGGTTATCCACAGCTATGCCTCATCGGCTAAATATGACCCGCTCGTTCCCGGCAATGCTGACTCACCGGACAGAGGTGGCTGTGTAAATATGCTGACACCCTCACGTATGGTCTCAAAAAATGTTCCGGGAATGACCCCGAATTCGTGCCTGATCGAAATCGAAAAATGGGAGGGCTAATAGAATGTCACGATACTCCATATTGATAGATGTTGCCAAATGCAACGGCTGCTATAACTGCTTCCTTGCCTGTCGGGATGAATATTATGGAAATGATTACCTGCCCTATTCTGCAGCACAGCCTTTGAATGACCAATTCTGGTTGAAAATGAAGGAGATTGAACGGGGAACATATCCAAAACCTAAGCTCTCTTACATTCCCACCCCATGTATGAACTGTGAAACAGCA
>DAOVUU010000321.1 GCA_030632405.1 Desulfobulbaceae bacterium
AAGAGGGAGAGGATTCCCTGAAGACGAACCTCGATAGCCAGAATGCCTACCTGGTAATCATATTCCTCTGAAAACAACGGAATCCCCATCAACATCAAGGGAAAATCGCTATCCTCGTCAAAGTACACCTCTCCCTTCACGTAATTAGTGGAGCTAATCTGTCTGGCAGTATCATCTGGAAAATGAACAGGACGATCTCTATCGGGCGTATCCGAGGCAGCTACCACAGTCCCATCATTATTCAGGACAAAAAGACGTGCAAAATCCTTAAACTGGGCCTGCACTGAAGTGAGATAAGTTTCGATTGGTCTAATATATAGTGGAGTAGTGAAGCTTTCTTGTTTCGAGTCAACTTTGGCGTTCAGATATTTGGTAAAATTTTCAGAAATAACAAAAGAGTTTGAAAAAACGTACAAATCATAACTACGTTCCTTTAGCCAGAGAGAGAGCTCCTGCTCAATGATATTGGAGGAGGCAATGAGTTGCTGCTCTACCTTTTCCGTCAAGGTTGTATGCAGCATATAATTGAGAAGCCATCCCATGCCCAACAGGGGGATGAGTGTCGCCAGAAGCGAAAAGACAAGAAGACGGTTCCTGATACTCATCAATCCGTAATTTCTTGTGTCTTTTTTCATGAAGAGTGGCCGCCTTGCGCTCTGGGCGCATTCTAGATCCTCTGGAGGTCAGAAAATCATTTCTAAAGCACTGATATGAAAAATGAAGCTGCCAGGCCTGGGTGTAGAAACAAAAAAACGCCCATTCTTTCCAGGGAAGAAGGGCGCTGCTATCCGCTTGATTATTTTAATTACGCCTATCTCTTCAGCAACCAGGCTTCCGGCAAATATCGGTCCATGGTTTTGCGTCCTCAAGTTTCCCTGAGTTTGCCCTTTTCAAGAAGGTTTTTTTTAGTTAACAGGTAAATGTTAGCTGTATTTACAAAAAAAGTCAAATTCTATTTGTACCACAATGTGACATTGCATCAGTTACTGACAACTGCACACTGAAAACTGACAACTATAATTATTGCCATAATATCTCGGTAATACTGTAAACGATTTCCTTGTTTTTTATGATAGAAATTCAATAGTAAGGTACTAACGGTAGGCAGCTATGCCAGTCACTTCCTGACCGATAATAAGGGTATGCATATCATGGGTACCTTCATAGGTATAGACTGATTCAAGATTATTGGCATGGCGCATGATCGGATATTCACCCATGATGCCGTTAGCACCCAGCATGGTACGGGCAGAACGGCAGATATCAAGAGCAATCTTGACATTGTTCATCTTGGCCATTGATACCTGGGCGGGACTATATCGCCCCTGATCTTTGAGCCGCCCCAGTTGCAG
Source organism: Desulfobulbaceae bacterium (assembly GCA_030632405.1). Lineage (GTDB taxonomy): Bacteria > Desulfobacterota > Desulfobulbia > Desulfobulbales > Desulfocapsaceae > Desulfomarina. The sequence goes on from DAOVUU010000321.1 coordinate 1,353, forward strand.
AACCAACAGCTGCCCCTTGGTAAGTTCCGTTACCATCTCCGCCAGTTTTTTCTGCTGCAGCTGGAATCCGGCGATGGGCTTGTCAAACTGGATTCTGCTTAAGGAATATTCAAGGGCCGTCTGATAACAGTTGTCGGCGGCACCAAGAGCGCCCCAGGCAATCCCGTAACGTGCCTGGGTCAGACAGCTAAGCGGTCCCTTAATTCCGATAACTCCTGGTAGCAGGCTCTTTTCCTCGTCTACTACAACATTGTCAAGAATAAGTTCCGATGTAATCGATGCACGCAAACTCCATTTTCCTTTCATCTGCGGTGCTGAGAATCCAGGTGTGCCTTTCTCCACCAGGAAACCGCGTATTCCATCTTCGGTTTTGGCCCAGACTACTGCGACATCTGCAACCGTACCGTTGGTGATCCACATTTTGGCACCGTTAATCCGCCATTTCCCACCAGATTCACGAACAGCTTTTGTTCGCATGCCACTGGGGTTAGAGCCGAAATCCGGCTCCGTCAATCCAAAACAGCCGATAGCCTCACCTCTGGCCATTTTCGGCAGCCAGTACTTTTTCTGGGCCTCACTGCCATAGGCAAAAATCGGATACATAACCAGTGATCCTTGAACGGAGGCCATGCTGCGCAGGCCGGAATCGCCACGCTCCAGCTCATACATCAGGAGGCCGTAAGCAACATTGGAAAGACCCGCACATCCATATTCCTCAGGCAGGCTTGGACCGAAGAACCCCATCTCTCCCATAATCGGCACCAGATGAAGGGGAAAAGTCTCTTCCTGAGCATGCTTATCGATAATCGACATGACCTGCTCATTCACAAAATTGCGGGCTGTTTCCCGCACCAGCCTCTCTTCGTCGTCCAGCAAATCCTGGAAATTCATATAGTCAGTCAACTCGATCATCGTATTCATGGCATCTCTCCGCTCGGTATCTTGGTTTTAATTTTCGCAACTATTCAGGTAGATAGGTTGTTCACCCCGTCGGCTATCAGAGGGAGAGAAAACAATCCATTCACCTGTCTTCCGGTTTACCCGAGTTGAATATTTTATCAACTATTTTCATAGAACCCAGATACTGTTTTTCATTAAAACGCGATTTCAGCCCAAGTTTGAGCATTTCTCCAGTAATTGCTTTCTCTTTTTTCGCCATCACTCCAAGCGACGCAAGTGCCCAGTCCTGTTTTGTAATTTTCAGTTTTTTGAAATCAACTTCAACTACTTCGGCATCAGTTTCAGGAATTGCAACCGACTTCTCTTTTACAACAAAAGTATCTGGTTGCAGAGATGTAAATATTTTCCCCCTCCTCTGGACACCTTCGTCGCTCAGGGCCAGGACAACTGTAGGAGATTTAATACCAGTATAACCTATCCTGCCCGGAGAAATCAGGATTTCGCTGACAGATTGCCCCCTCAGCACAGTGATATTATAATCATTTTTCATCGACACATTCATGCCGGCAGAAAGGCCGGCGTAGCAGACAATATCCCCGGCGGTAATGATCCGCATACCCGCGCTGCCTAAAATAGCAACTTCCTGGTGTTGATAATCGTTTAGATTAACCTTCCTTTCTACGGTGACCGGGGCCGGAAAAATGTTTTTTCCTTTAGCCAGATCTCTGTAGCGTGTCCCATATTCCACTCTTTGATTTTTTTCTACAACCCCACTCCTTACCGGCAGATCAGCTGCCATCTGATCAAGCAATTTAGGTGTAAGCCTGTTATTTTTGGTGTAGCGACCGGTGCACATGCCAAGGGTCTCGACGAGAGCAAATCCTTTATGCCCAATAGCACTACTCAGTTTTTCAGGCAGATCTATATCCAGTCCCGAACATCTGGCGACATAGGTTGCACCTCCACTTTCAGCAATTCCGCAGATATCAATGGGAATCTCAGCCTGATTCAAGAACTCCGATCCCACCACAGCATCTGTCGGAGTTGTGGCAGAGTACTGCCCTCCGGTCATGCCAAAGTTAAAGTTATTTAGAATAATCAGAGTGATATCAAGGTTTCGTCGACATGCTGCCAGCACGTGGGCACCACCGATACCCAATCCACCATCTCCCATTGTAACAATCACATTCAGTTCGGGGTCAGCAAGTTTGAGGCCCGCTGCGTAGGTTAAAGCACGTCCGTGAATACCGTGAAGGGCGTGTACGTTGAAAAAAGTATCAAAAAGCCCGGAGCAGCCAATATCCGTCACCAAAACGGTTTTATCCGCGGGAAGATTCAGGTTGATCATGGCCCTGTCAAGGCTTGCGGTAATATTCTCATGGGTGCATCCGGGGCAGTAGACAGGAGGTCGATCCCTGTTTAAATAACTATCCATTGTCAATTACCTCCATTATTTTTTCAGGAGTAATCAAAACACCGTCCATCTGTCCGTAAAATTCAACATTTTTGTGACAGAGCACCCGTCGTATTTCATGGACGTATTGACCCAGATTCATCTCAAAAACCACAATGCGTTTAAAGGGCTCTGCTCTGTTCAGCAGCAGCATTTCCGGTACCGGCCACAACGTTTTAAGGGTCAGGGTTGAGACCGGTTTTCCGTTGGTCTGGAGTAATCCAGAGGCATCCTCAACTGCACGGGCTGTAACACCGTAACTGATTACCAGAGTCTCTGAGTTCTCTTTAATATCTTCTTCAAAAAGCGTGATCCTCTCACCCGCACTG
>DAOVUU010000206.1 GCA_030632405.1 Desulfobulbaceae bacterium
ACTGTACCAAAACAATACAACCGGTTCAATGGGGAAAGAAAAAAGATGAAATGGCAATGAACAGGAGGAGCAGTCCGCCAATGTCGAACAGATTTCCCAGGGAACAGGGATTACGATTGCGGTGATATTGTGGTTCCTGGCCGGTTTTAACCGTCTCCCGGGTTACAAGTTTTTGCTTTGGATGGTTGAGCAGTTCACCGGTACTGAGAGCAGCAAAACTTGCGGAGAGAATAAGGGTGGACTTGAATAAATATGCGGGTAAAGCGAGTACGAATGGCGTAATGAAGAGGATAGCAGCCGTTACAAAAAAAGCACACGCTGCGATGAAAAGCGGCTGAACCGGAGTATCTGTTTCTGGGGTAGTCATCAACAGTTCCAGATGTGTAATATTGGCTATTCTGAGGTATTGTGTTAAAAATCACTTTCTTTATTATACCAGTTCCTTATTGAAAAGGCTAAAATGATTATTTTGATTGTTACCAGTTTCATAACCCTTCACATTTAAAATATTGAAAAATGCAAATTTTATCTGAAAAAGAGATTGTCCGACGGATAATACGACAGGAACCATTTTCGGCGGTTATTAATACAGATGCTTTCAGTATCAAGATCGATAGATATGTCCCCGCTGTCAGTACAGCAATTCATACTGGACATACTGTTCGTGAACAGATTGTCGGCAAAATGCTGTTAAACGGGAGTGAAAGAAAATATGAGGAGGATCCTTACACGGGAGATATGCTGGCCTCTTTTCCTATTGTCCTGCAGGGACTGGATTCACGTTATCAGTATGACCTGAATCGTCCGCCGGAACTGTGTATATACGAAGAGGCATGGGGGAAGAAAGTATGGACACAGCCTCTTACATCAAAGGAGCGGAAGGAGAGTCTCGCTCGATACAACAGTTACTACAGGGTTCTACATACTCTTCTCTCTGTTATTGAAGAGAAGTACTCCCGCTGCATTGTCTATGACCTGCATTCCTACAATTATAAACGTCTTGAAGTTGATGCTCCTCTTTTTAATATTGGTACTTACTACATAGATAAAGTGTTGTATCAGCCTGTTTTAGATCATTTGAGGAGGCAGCTTCTGGAGGCAGATTTTCCGGACATCGAAAACAGAGTAGCCTTGGATGAGGTTTTTTTTGGGAGGGGGTATCAGTCTTCTTTTATACATGAGAATCATAGAAACAGCTTGTGTCTTCCCCTTGAAATTAAAAAGGTGTATATCGATGAAAACAGCGGAGAGCTTGACCCGCCTATTCTAGAAACATTGAGCAGAACTCTGGGGCAGGCGCTCAGCTGTAATGCGTCTTATTTCAGCGGAAAATTCAGCGGTCAAGAAATAGAGTGTGCAACATTTTTCACTGATTAGAGCGGAGCCGTACAGCTGCTGGCGAATCAGAAATTGCGAAGATATCTCTTGGGACGTTTACGCAGCATAAAGAAGGCCAGCAAGCTAAAGAGCAGCAGACCGGCACCAAATCCCCAAAAGAACATACTCCAGCAGCCGGTTGTGGATGAGGGTGTATCGGTTTTTTTCTCAGGAGGTTGAGTTTCCCGGGGCTCCGAAGAGGCTGATTCCATCGTTTTTTCTGCTATAGTTTCAGTTTTGTTCACGCTTGTTTCAGCAACCGGTTTTCTGGGTACCAGGGCGAACCCTTTTGCCAGGAGTTCAGTCGCCTTGATGTCCCGGACCTTTCTATCCTTACTGCCCATGACAATGGCAATAATCCGGACCCCGCCTTTTTGGGCAGTGGCCACAATGGAAAATCCGGCAGCTTTGAAATATCCTGTTTTGAAGCCGTCACAACCATCAACTTTGGTCAGGAGATGATTATGGGTGCGCATGATAAATTTACCCCCTCTAAAATCTCGTTCCCTGGTGTTGGTATATTTGAATACCTCCGGCTTTTCTGCGAGTTTTCGGGCAAGTAGAGAGAGGTCACGAGCTGTGGTCACGTCAGGTTTTTGTCCTTCCGAGGGGGGCAGGCCATGCACGGAATAGAAATGGCTGTTTTTCATTCCCAACTCTTTGGCCCTCTTATTCATAAGTGAAATAAACTCTGCTTTTGAACCAGCCACATGGATTGCCAGGGCAACGGCGGCATCATTTGCTGATTGTACTGCCAAAGCGTAGAGTAGATCTTCTACCGAAAATTGCTCCTTAGGATCAAGGTATACCTGTGATCCACCCATCTGTGCGGCTTCTTTGGTCACCTGAACCATGTCGTTCAATTGTACAGTGCCTCGCTCAACATGCTCGAGTATGATGAGCAGTACCATCAGCTTAAGAACAGAGGCGGGATATGCTACAGCTTCACTGTTATCATCGAACAGGATTTTACCTGTATTTGCATCTATGGCCAGGGCCGAAATATACGGTTCTCCAGCCTTGATATTCAATTTTGCTCGACCCGCCCATGCTTCCTGGTTGATGATGAGCAGAGGGATTAACAGTAAGAAAAAAATGCGTTTCATAATACTCCTCAGGATATGTTCAAATGATATTATTGATAGTCATTTTCAATAGTGTCCGGTTAGAATTGAGTTAATGCAAGAGAATTATCTGTTGATTGACTCCTGAAAAGGATTCCTGATATTTTCCGATGAATCCAGTTCAAGCTTTTTCCAGTTGTTTACTCTTTTCAAGGTGGTGTTCTTTTTGATTTCCGCGGCGTAAGCAAGTGATACCGAAATTCTGTGTACATCCTGGGTATTATGAATATGTATTATCCGAACATTGGCAGGTGGGGTATCACCAATTGTCTGGAAGCAAGCTTCAAGCACTTCCCTGTCTGTGTCAAAATGAATGGGGATTGCCCCTTTTTCCGGGCTAATGCCTGTTATTGCATTGGTCCAGGTCTTCTGTTTGTCCATTTTAGTTACCAGCCGTGTGGTCGTAAAATCGGCAAGACCTATTCCGTTGGCATTGCCTTCTGTCTTTTCCGTCAGATCTCTGACAAAGACACGTTTTACCCTGGGAGATGAAGTAAAGTCTCCGAGCAGGTCATAATTTCTGCCGGTGACGTTTGTATCCATTCCCGTACCGGAAATATCTTTTCCGATCTGATCAACAATCAGGATGTCTATCTCTTCAAAAGGCAGTCTGGCCATTCGCTGCTTGGCGATTTTCAAAAGCTTTTTTTCATCTTCTAAAATATCCTGTGGTTGGCTGGCCTGGATTATGCAGGTTTTGTGAAAGGCGTTTTCCACTATTGCAAGGCCGAAGAGGATGGGACACTGCTTCATCACCTCAAGTCCAACGTTCTCGACAATCTTCTGAAAAGATAATCGAACTGCCGCCCTGTGATAATAAGATGCTCCTTTCTGCTTGCCCATCCCGATAGCCATCATCTTCATCATGCCGCTTTCAACGGGACCTTCAAATTTAGTATGAGCTTTGATGCGGTTGACCACGACGATATGATCGGCAGTCATAGCATTTTTGTCGATGTAAATTGGGTAGTCAAGGGCAGCTTTTCCCAGGTAGGCTGGTTCCATGTCACTCCTGACAGGGCAGCCCATGGATTCTTCGGTAATCCCCAGGTTGGCGAGGACCTTCAGCTGTCCATCTGCAGTAGCACCGCCATGGCTCCCCATAGCGGGAAAGATAAAGGGCACAGCACCTAACTTTTTCAATTCCTCTACAATCACTCCGGTAATAGTGTCAATTTGTGTTATGCCGCGGCTGCCACCGGTTATGGCAACAGAATCTCCTGCTTTTACCCTGCTGCCAAGATTCAAACCTGCTATTTCCTGTGCAACAGTTGCCCTTATATCTTCGATATATTGAGGGTCAAGCTTCTGCTCTACCAATGCCATTTGAGGAAGTTCCACCTAATCACTCCTTAAAACTAATTGAATAACTTTTGCAGCAATTTTCCGGCTTGATCAGTTATCTGTTTTTTCCCGGCCTGCTTAATCAGATCTTTGATTGCCTTCTGCACTAAATCCTTGCTTATGGAAGGTTTCGACACAGTCCCGCCAATTGGGACGGTGATAAAGGTTCCTTCTAAATATTTATATACATCACCGCCTACCATTCCCCTTGTAACCGGAATCTGGGCAATATAGTCCAGACTTTGATTAAAACCGATCGACCCGGACAACATCAGAGAGTGTTTTTTTGTGTTAATTTCCAGGGGTGAGCAATGAACCCGATCATTTTTACCAACAAATTGCATGGGCTGATTACTCAGGGTGATTTCACGTTCATTCGCCTTCATGATTGTCAATAGCGGAGCCAAAAGACCGCCGGCCTGGAGCTTGACGTCATTGAAGGTAAGAGAACCTGCGAAGGCCGCATCTTTTCGTGCAGCAGCATCCAGAGGCCAGCTGAAATTCTGCATGGTGAGGTCTACTGTCCCCTGGGAGACCGCAGCACCTTTGAAAATCGGATGAACCTGAGACAGCAGGTCTCTGGACATATCTTCGCTAAGTCCGACTCCAGTCAGTATCACACTATTTTCAGGTATCGAAATCACCGGCGGATCGACTGTAAAATCGATAGCCGGTTTCAACGCCATCCTACCTCTGTTCACTGTTCCCTGGATATCAATTTGTCCTGTTGAGTTGGCGAATTGGATGGGTACTTCCAGTGATTCGACATGCAGGCCGAAGCCTCGGATTGACTCTGCATAAATAGAAGTGGAAAGCTCTGCATTATTTGGGATCTTGACCCATTGTCCATCTACTGACTTTGCTTTAACGGTAAAGGGTTGTATCTTCGCCCCGGTCATCTCAATTTCCATGTCAAAGAGAGATTTTAAATAGGTGCTTATAGCTTCTAAATTCGGGGTAATGGTGCCTTCAGCTGCCAACAGGTGTTCCTGCTTATCCGGTACGATCCTGCCGGTGGCATTGAAGACAATCGGGAGGGTTGTAAATTCTAATTTATCAAGTGAAAAGCTCTTGTCGCGGATATCCCCTTTCAGGTTTATGGCAAGTCTGACGGCATCCTCAGACAATAACTGTTTGTCTGGGGATGCTATTTTAATGGACTCAAGTGTGGTATCCAGCCGGACTGACTGTTGCTGCGTATCAGTCAGATCTAAATCGAGTTTGATTGTTGCCTGGCCAGCAACTTTAGTGTCAGGAGGTAGTTTAAGAATATCAGCCAGCAATACTGTCAACAGCCCCAGATCCAGATCGATGTTGCCGCTGGTCTTAATACCATTTTCAAGCTGATCCCAATTGGTGATCAGCAGTTCGGGAAGAGCTATCCGCCCGGCGGTGGTTGTTATATCAACCGGTTTGAGTGAGGCTGTTTTTTCCTTCAGGTTTGCAGACCCGCGGGTTGACAGATGTATTTTTTTATCACTGAAATTCTGTTTACCCTTTTGTAGAAAAAAATCCTGGGTTTTCAACGTGGCATCACCCAATTCGAGAATATCGTCTTTCAAGGATAATCCTGTATATATCTCTGTATTACCGGTAAACCTGGTATC
>DAOVUU010000254.1 GCA_030632405.1 Desulfobulbaceae bacterium
AGAGCTTTTTCTGTCATATCACGATCAAGGTAGTAACGGGCCTCGTGGTTGTATATACGGGTAATATCGGTGGTTGAGAGTTGAGACTCGGCTTGTTTTTGCAGAAATTCCTGAAAGAAATGATGGAAACGAAAAACATGCTGTTTGTCGTCGAGACTGTAGATAAAAAAGTTAGCCTGGGTCATTTCAAACAGCACCTGACTGAAATCTTCTATGCCCGTTATTTCTGTCGCCAGATCTGCTGGAATCTCCTGCAAGAATGCAAGCTCCAGGAATGGCCCGTGTAAGTTCTCAGGAATCTGGTCAAAAATTTCTTCCTGGAAATAATCAAGCATATGCCCTTTTCTGTGGCTGGTAGAAAGGGTTGCGTTTGAAGAATCTAGCCAAAATCGACTGCGTCCGCTGATAGGGTGACTCGCCAGGACAATACCCATGATCCAGCCGTTGGTGATTTTCTGGATTTCTTCAGCATCATGTCTGGTTATATCCTGATTAAGGACATTGTTATAGAGCTCTTCAATTTCTCCAATATCCAGTGCCAGGTCTGCGGTGTTTACGTAGACTATTTGACTGCCGTTTCGAAGGACTTTGCTCTTTAGTTCCAGTGGCTGCCGGCTGACAAAAATGAAATGTACTTTCGGCGGAGAGGTATCGATTAAATGGTCTAATAAGCTGTTTGTGAGAGCACCATACTCAATGAGATGGAGGTCATCAAAAACGAAATAAATATCATTTTTGAGATGAAGGTCGAGATCCTTTAAAAGGATGTTTGCGCATCGTGTCAGATCAAACGGGCCAACACTGCCTTCATTTAAAATAGTTGTGAGTTGAGGAGAGTCGAAACCCGGTAAATTGTTTGAGAGATTTGCAAGAAGTGAAGACAGGAGCAGGACCGGGTCTGAGTCTTCGGGGCCTATCTGATACCAGATAGAGGAGTTCTTATTGTATTTAAGAAACTGTGAAACCAGAGTGGTTTTCCCCTGGCCGGCTTGAGCTTCTACCACTATGGCCTTTTTGTTGTGTCCGTTGTTCGGGAGTTTTGCGGTTAGAAGGCTGGTTCTGAGCAGGGATTGTGATTGATCGATATGTGGTGGATAGAATTTATTCGAAGGTCTGGTATAGGTAGGGTTGTTTTCTTCCGGTTGCATAGGTCACCTTCGTTTTTGATGTTCTACATTCTGTAGTTGAGGAGAAATTTTTTACAAACTTTCCTGATGATATTGGTGTCTTTAGAGGAAAGTTTTCTCTGAGTTAAAAATTGTCTAATATTATTCATCCAGTAGGTGCGATTTTTTTTACCCAGGAATTCTATTCGAGTCAGTGACTCTTCAAGATAGGTGTACATGCTTTCCAACTCGAAGGAAGAGGCAAGTTTAGGGGTTGGAAGCATGTCTTTTTGCGAGTGTACAATGCCATAATATATTTCGTAGCAATGAATTGCAACTGCTTGTGCCAGGTTAAGAGAAGAAAAGTCGGCGGTGGGGATAGCCGATATCAGCTGGCAGTGTTTGAGGTCTTCATTGGTGAGGCCACTATCCTCCGGTCCAAATATGAGTGCGATCTTATTATTGGGGATTTGGGGCAGAATTGTTTCCACCATTTCCCGGGGAGATTGCTCAATAATACGCTGCCTGCCTCTTCTTGCTGTGGTGCCCACAATAATCGAATAGGGGGCAAGTGCTTCGTCGAGAGTTGTGAAAAAGCGCAGGTTATCGATGAGATGTGCCGCCTTATGGGTTGCCATTTGAGCCATGGCTTCTCTTTCCGGTAGTTGGTCACCGACAACAATGAGGTTCTCAATCCCCATGTTCCAGGCAATTCTGGCGGCGGCGCCTATGTTACCCGGATATTTGGGCCGCACCAGTACAATTGACAGATGAGACAGAAGGGATGCTGTATTCATTTGCTGGTTTTTTTCCTCACAGCCTGTATATCTGGGTTGCGGGTATCGCCCGATTTAGATTTCCTGATAGGGAATAAAGTGGATCCTGTTATTGCTATAATCGACATCAAACAGGGTAACCTGGATGGGGTCACCTATCTGGTAGATTTTACCGCTTATTTCACCGATAAGCCGGTAGTGCTTTTTGTCATGTAAATAGTAGTCGTCATTGAGATCTTTGAGACTGATTGAACCACTGATACGGCTGTCTTTGAGTTCGATAAATATGGCGAAATCATTTACTCCGGAAACTATGGCCTCAAAGTTTTCACCTATGTGTCTCTTCATGTATCTGACTTTCAGGCGAGTGTCCATCTCCCGTTCTGCCCGGATGCCAGTCCTTTCTCTGGCGGAAAGAAAAGCACCTTTTTTCTGCAGGTTCAGATCTGTTTTTTTGTTTCTCGGGTCGTTGGGTTTTTTCGTAATTGCCAGGATGAGTTCCCGGTGGACGGATAGATCCGGGTAGCGCCGAATAGGCGAAGTGAAATGGGTGTAGTGGGATGATGCAAGGCCGAAATGGCCCACATTCCGGGGTGAGTAGTGTGCCTGTTTCATTGTACGGAGAAGGAGATTGTTGATTATGTATTCGGTTTTTGTTCCCCTGCACTGTTCAACAATTCCGGCAAACCATTCTGGACTCTTCTCCCCTTTGGCAAGGTGGAGGCCCTGTATCCCTGCAAAGGCGGAAAATTCTGCGATTTTCTCGGTGTCCGGCTGTTCATGTACCCGATACAGACCTTTGCGGTGATTTCGGGAAAAGAATTCTGCAACCGCTTCATTTGCTGCGAGCATGAATTCTTCAATAATCTGGTGGGCAAAGTTCCTCTTTATAGTACCGATTGTGGAAATTTCACCGGTATCGGTAAGAGTGATTTTCGATTCGGGAATAGTGAAACCTATGGAACCTCTTTTTCTTCTCCTGTCATAGAGCGCAGTTGCAAGCTCGTGCGCCCATTTTAGATGTGTAAGAAAAGGTTTATGCAGGCGTCGAATTGTCGGGTTTTGGTCAATGAGGATCTGGCTTACTGTGGTATAGGTGAAGCGATGATGGCTGCGGATTATAGATCTGGTAAATTTTTTTCCAAGCAATTGCCCACTGCGATCAAAATTAAGGATAGCGGTGACGGTAAACCTGTCTTCATCGGGGACCAGGCTGCAGAGATTATTAGAGAGTCTTTCGGGCAGCATTGGAATCACCCGGCCGGGGAAATATATTGATGTCCCACGACTATACGCCTCTTTGTCAAGAGGAGAGCCTGGCTGGACAAAATAGCTGACATCTGCAATAGATACATAGAGTTGAAAACCGTTCCGTGTTTTTTTGACGCAGATAGCATCGTCGAAATCTTTAGCAGTCTCACCGTCAATTGTAATATGGTCAATTTCTCGTAGATCGAGCCGATCTGCAGAAGGTATAAAACTTTCCGGTAATTCATTTGCTTCCTGGAGTGCGGTGCTGCTGAAGGTATAGGGGAGGGAAAACTTTTCGATAACCAGCCGCATTTGAACATCTATATTATTCGGATTTCCAAGGAGTTCTGTTATTTCGCCATAATTTTTGTCAGGAGAGTTGAGATCTCGATCCAGGCGAACGATCACGGCATCGCCCGAATGTGGTTCGGGTGTAGTAGCTTTGACTGTTATAGAGAACGGAAACCGTGGATCTTCGGGGTAGACCGTTCCGCCATGTGATTCAGGATAAAAGAAACCTGCTACTGTGTCTCTGCCATGGCTGATAATTGTAATAACAGCACTTTCCGGTCTGCCGTCATTTCGTACTTTGTTTACGCGTATGAGCACCATGTCGCCATGATGAGCGGAACCGATCATGGCAGGAGCAATGTAAGGATCTTTAGATAAATGCACTGCGCTGAGAAGCGGTACGGTATCAGTCACAAAACCAAAACCCTTGGGGTTTAGTTCGAGAAGACCTTTATAAAGAGGGGCGGTTTTGTTCAGAGTAAACTGGTTTTTACCGGTTTTTCGAATAAGTTTTTGAGAGAGCAGAAAATTTGCTGCGGCGTGTATGTCGTCACTGGTTTTATCTTTGCCGGAGAGAAAACTGGAAATTTTTTCGATCGCAACAGGTCTTTTTGACATATGGAGACAGGCCAGTATATCATTTTCTAACCTGTTACGGGCCTTTGCCACATCCCGTTTATCTGTTTTTTGCTCTGCCGGGTGACGGGAAAACCGATATTTTCTTCTTTTTTTGGACATTTATGCTTTTTTGTTTTCTCCAAATGTGGTTTTTTGTTAGTTTCAAAAAAAATGTATTATCTTTTGGTCTACCCACTGTATCACAGTGGGTAGACAGGGCAAAGCAATTTGGCAACTATATGACAGCGGTAATGGTCCGGCTGGGAAATTATTGTTGCTTATACCATGATGAGAGTGTATGCGTCGAACTTCATTTGACCTAGAGCTTTATCGTAACCAGATGAAATCCTTAATAGGGGATCTGCCTGGTGAAGAAATCTTTTGGGAGGCCTTGGATTTTGCGACCGAGGCCCATTTTGATCAGTGGAGACGTTCCGGAGATGCGTATATTCTTCATCCATGTTCTGTCGCCAGGATACTCGCCGAAGAGATGGATATAACCAATCCTGAAATTCTTTCAGCCGCTCTTCTGCATGATACGGTTGAGGATGTGGAAGAAGTAACCGGAGAACTTGTAAAGCTGAAGTTTGGCGGTTATGTGCAGGCAATTGTTGAAGGTTGTACCAAAGTTACCCATGTATCCGGTGATAAACAGACTATCGCTAAACGCACTCACCGGAAAATTTTTTCCGGTGC
>DAOVUU010000358.1 GCA_030632405.1 Desulfobulbaceae bacterium
AGCATGGGTGTTTTCAGTAAAGGCAACAGCTACGGAATAGATGAAGAACTGATGTTCGCCCTGCCGATCACCTGCGAAAACGGTGAATGGAAAGAAGTCACCGGCCTTGAGGTGGATGATTTTGCCCGCAAAATGATCTCTGCAACGGAAGCCGAACTGCTTTCCGAAAAAGAGGCTATTGCCGACCTGCTGTAGAAACACAGGTCAACAGGCTGTAGGCTGCAGTACCGATAAAATACAAGAATAACTTAAACCACAGAGGACACAGAGAGCACAGAGAGGGAAAAATCTTTTCTCTGTGCTCTCTGTGTCCTCTGTGGTGAGTAATGTATCTTTTCATCTACCATAATTTTGTACTTTCGTTTATTTCGAGTTTATCTGGACGAAGGAGTGAGTGAAATAATACAACGGAGCAGCGCATCAAATGTTTGATATTCTTCTCGATAGTGTTTTCTGGGTCAACCTTTTTTCAGTGACCCTTATTCAGGTTGCCCTGGGTGCAGATAATCTCATCATCATAACTATTCTGGCGAATAAACTTCCCGCTCATCAACGGAAAAAAGCAGTCAATGTGGGACTGATTCTTGCCATGCTCTTTCGCATTATACTCCTTGCGATGGTCAGCATGATTCTCAAATATGCCACCGGTGTCTTTTATGAGATGGACCTGGCCCTGCCTTTTGGCATAACCATTGTAGGCTCACTCAGCGGCAAGGCAACCGTCCTCGTGATAGGCGGTCTGTTTCTCATATGGAAAGGTGTCAAAGAACTGCGACATAAATCAAAGGGCATTGAGCAGGAGGTTAAATCTGCCGCAAGCTTCTACCAGGTGCTCTTTATTATCGTCACCATGAACCTTCTTTTCTCAGTTGACTCAATTTTGACGGTGGTCGGAATGACAGATATATTTCTGGTTATGGTGGGCTCCGTTGTCATCTCAGTTGCCGTCATGCTCTTTTTTGCCGGCACAATATCCGACTATATGAACGAGAATCCGGATTTTGAAATACTCGGTCTCTTTGTCCTGCTGCTCATCGGTTTTATTCTGATCCTCGAAGGAGGTCATGTGGCGCACCTGACGGTCAACGCCAACGCCTTCCCCTATATCCCGCAGTGGATTGTTATATTCATCCTGATGCTGATGTTCAGCGTTGATCTCTACCAGAACTGGCTTGAACGCAAACGTGAAAAGAACCCGATCCAGCTGCATAGACGAAAAAGCGTCAAAGCGGATACAGATATATAGAAAAGTGTATCAGTAAGTCAGCCGATCTCCAGTCCGGCCATCATCTGGGGAATCTGATCGACCTTGACCTTGTCATCGGTACGAAAAGTCTCGACGATTCTTCCATTATACATCACGCCGATCCTGTCGCACAGGGTGAGTGCCTCGGAAAGATCTCCCGTCACAAGTAAAATCCCTGCCTGTTCACGGGCTTTTAAGAGAAGATTCCAGACATCCTCGGTGGCAGCAATATCCAGGCCCTGGGTGGGCTGCTCCGCCACAATAAATCGCGGTTCACGATAAAACTCACGGGCAAGAACCATCTTCTGGAGATTACCGCCGGATAATTGCCAGGCAAAGGCGGTGGAATCGGTCGGACGAATATCAAATTCACCAATAAGAGTGTTGATCTTTTCCCTGGCCAGTTCTTTTTTAAGCCACACTCCACGGGTAAACCCCCTACAGGTGGTCAGAAGAAAATTATCCAGCAGGTCCAGACCCTGACAGGTTGCAAGCCCCTGTCTGTCCTCCGGGATATATGACAGCGCCTTATCCCACCCTGCCTTTCTAAAAAATCTCTGCCACTCCAGCCCCAGGATAGTGATGCTGTCACGGGGCGGTTTAGTGAGTCCACTTACCGCCTCAACCAGCGGCTTCTGACCATTACCCGCAACACCGACCAGACCCAAAATTTCCCCCTGGCGCAGTTCCAGATTTATGTCTTTGAGATGCGGACCCGAAAGTCCCTGTACCTTCAACACAGTCTGAAGCGGTTCAAGAGGCTCTCTTTCGACCTGCAGCAGCACTTCACGTCCCACCATCCGCTCAGCAAGTTCAGCGGTGGAAGCAACTTCAGCTACGGGAACGCTGTCAACGATTTCACCCCTTCTGAGGATGGCAATATTGTCTGCGGCAGCCATCACCTCTTCAAGTTTATGGCTGATGAAAACAATCCCCTTTCCCCTCTCGACCATAATTTTCATGGTTGCAAAAAGATTCTCCGCCTCATTCGGGGTCAGCACGGCGGTGGGCTCATCAAAGATAAGAACGGTGCTTTTTCGATGCAGAAGTTTCAGAATTTCAACCTGCTGCCGCTCTCCCATGGAAAGATCACTGATCCTGGCCCCGGGATTCACCTTCATACCATACTCGTCGGCAAGTTCCTCAACCACTCGAGCCATCTCTGCTTTCTTCAGCCAGAAACCACCCTTCTGGCCAAGAAAGACATTTTCAGCAACCGACATGGCATCAACGAGTTTAAAGTGCTGATACACCATGCCGATACCTGCACTGATCGCTTTTTCGGTGGTTGTAAACTGGACAGGTTCACCATTGAGATAAATGGTCCCCTCATCGGGCTGAAGCTGTCCTGCCAGAACTGACATCAGGGTTGATTTCCCTGCCCCATTTTCTCCCAGCAGCGCGAGAATCTTTCCCTGTACAATCTCTAGAGAAACATCCCGGTTGGCATGAACTTTACCAAACGATTTTGAAATGTTCTCAAGTCGTATTAGAGGTGGTTGACTGCTCATGCTCAGGTTTTCTCCCGTCCTGCAATCGGTGTGACAAACTGTGATTCAGTATCCCAGGGAAAAAGAATCCAGGTATCCTGGCTGACTTCCGTGATAAAGGTGTCTACCTGAGGACGCCCGGCAGGTTTGGCATAAACAGTGGCAAAATGAGCCTTGGGGACCATCTCCTTTACTACATGGGCGGTCTTGCCGGTATCAACCAGATCATCGATAAGCAACCACCCCTCTCCGTCAGTTTCAAAACCTTTGAGAATGTTGGCCTCATCTTTTTGACTCTTCCAGTCATAGCTGGAAACACAGATCGTGTCCACCAGATGAATATCAAGCTCACGGGCAATAATCGCCGCCGGCACCAGTCCTCCCCTGGTGATGGCAATTATCCCCTTAAAAGGATCCATGCCGAGAAGTCTCCAGGCCAGCGCCTTTGAATCTCTGTGCAGCTGATCCCAGGAAATCGGATAGGTTTTGATATATTTATTCGGTTCTGACATTACCGTTCTCCTTTGGAAGGTGACGTTTTAAAGACAGAGAATAATCTCCCCTAATCAGCCGGCTCAATATTGACACCAAGTGCCGCCGGTTCTTCATTTATATTTTTCCGCCATGATGACATAACCAGGACGAACACAGTGAGTACATAGGGCAGCATGAGCAGAAGCGAGGATGGCAGCTGCGTACCCAGGGCCTGAAGCCGCAGCTGCAGTGCCATGATA
>DAOVUU010000233.1 GCA_030632405.1 Desulfobulbaceae bacterium
CACCACACCGGAGATGCCGCCGTTCTCGTTCGGAGCATAGGCCTTTTTGCCCCACTCGAAGACATTGGTCTGGCCCAGGAATGCCTGGACGCCCTGTGACAGCACCGGGCCGAGCTCGGTGCGAGTGGTGTCGCCGATTGGAAAAACGCTATCCACGTCTATGGGGTTATTCTGGAACTGCGGGGTCAACACCCTGTCCCAGTTAGTGCCTGCGCCTGTATCGGCAGCACCAATGGGTCCACCATCGTCGACGGTAAGAGTAAGACCGGTAGCCTTAAAGCGGGCAAAGTCTACTTCAGCAACTAACCAGGAGAAAAATGGGAACACCTGGTCAAAGGGGGCGAAGCCGTCACCATCACTGGGGAAAGACTGGTAAATGGTGCCATCACGCCAGCGCAAATTGACTGCCTGTTCGATGATACCGGCCTCGCCGGGATCACGGTAGCCATTCTCGTTCTCGTCGTTATAGATATGATTTTCCATGCGGGCAAACCACTGGAACACAGACACATCACCCAGGTTACAACTGGTGAGTGCGTTACAGGTTCCCTCATCAGGATTCACCACAACCGATCTCTTGGCGAACAGTATGTCCATATTGTCATCCCACACCACCAGCTGGTAAGCACCTGCCGGCACGTTGGGAATAGAGAAGCTGCCGTCACCGTTGGCACGGGCAGCATAAACGCCCCTGCCTTCACCAGCAGCGCCCAGGTTAAGACCAACCCAGGGTGTCGTATGGGGAAAAGGACCGCCGGCGTAAAAAGCTGTTTCCGGTGGCCGGGACAGATGCAGGTTAACCACATTGCCGCTAATAGTAGCGCCGCCGGTCATTACTGTGGCGTCGATATAGGGATCGTTTGGTCCGGCGGGCACGAAACCGATGGACACATGTGGTCCTGGAGGGCCAAATTCGCCGAAGAAGGCGGGTTCATCAGCCTTGACCCAGGCATCGATGAGTTTTGTACCCTCGATGGTTGAGGTCTGAGTGTAGGTGCTACTGACAAGATTACCGTTACCATCATCCACTGCATTAGGTGGTACAGCCAGGACACCGTATTTACCGGGAGCCAGGTTGCGAATAGTAACAGTACCGTCAGGACCGGTTACACAGCCGCTGCCTGCTACATCGACGACAGGTGTACCTGTAAGCGATCCGTCAGGATTTGTATCTTGTACAAAGAACTCGCCGGGGTTGTGTACACCATCACCGTTGGCGTCGTCATACACATAACTGGTACAGAGCAGATTGCCGAAAGCATCCTGAGACTGTATACCAGCCGAGATACCATACTTGCCGCCCGCATCTTCCAGGATAATAGCGAAGCCTTCAAGGCCGGTCTCGCCCAGGTCCCAGACGTTATTGATGGGCGCGATATCCTCATGCACAAAGATGGTAATCTGGGCAGTGGGGATAGGATTCTTATTAACAAAGACTTCCACATCTGCCTGGCCAGCTTTGATTGGCGCACCGCCAACAGAGTAGCCATCATCCGGCAAAACCGAGATAAAATAGTTCTTGGTCGAATCCAGACAGGGATCACCTGCTACGGCCGGGGGACATGCTTCTGGAAACGCATCCAGATTACTACCCGTCATCACCACCGGCATATAACTGTGGTGGAAGTTCACCGACACGGTATTGCGATCAGTCGGCTCATCACCTGTCTCTGGTATGCCGTCCGGACCTGGACGCCAGTTAGGATCGATGACCGGGGCACCCGCTTCATCAAGCAGAACCTTGCCGTCCGCACCGAGCTGGACATGATAAGTTTTGTCCTCCTCAATCAACCAGCGGTAATTGGCAACTTGTGATGTCGCAGGCACTTCGTTAAGCGGGGACGTGCTCGTTACCCCGGTCACGGTGACGTTTAACGCCAGAGCCGACCCGGAATACACCAGGGCCAGCCAGAACGATAAAATTAAAATCAGTAAATTCTGTTGTATTTGTCTATCAGGTTTGAATATCTCTCTCATGCCCGACCCTCCTTTTAATGTTGTTGGTCTTTGACAAAGTTGTCACTTCGCAAATGTGATTTCTGTATTTCGGTAAACAATTTTATTTCCAATGGATCCTCCAGAATCGGCTGTACACCGAGTAGAACTTTGAATAATTGTGAGGTTAAATACTCATCCAGATCATGCCCACTTGCCCAGTCTTCAACGAGGAAAAATGTATCTTCATCATCGATTTCCTGGTAGAGCTTTACCTGGTTGCAGTTAGTGTCCTTGTTTAATTGATTCACAAGTCCCTTAATTGTCAGCAGAATTTCTCTTCTTTTTTCAGGACGTCCATGGAGTTTAATGGTTGCTGTAATCATCTTTTTCCTGAATCTTCTATAGCCTTTAAAAAAGGCATTAAACTGAGCTCTGCCCATCAAAGCCCAATGTACCACATCGTCGTACATCTCGTTGCAAAAGGCGTGCCTAAAAGAAAAGTCTTCTTTTTTTTGCTTAACGCACTAATTTATCGGGACAAAATAATATTCGGAAAAAGAGAGGCAAGATGGTGGGGAAAAGTAGATTGGCGGCCGTATATGGCCAAGAGGCTGTATATGGACACTTTTGAATAAGATTTTAAAAAATGGAGAAATGAAGAAAAATGGGGGAGCGTTCAACTTTGGAATCACGTCTAATTAACCGTCATTCCTGTGCCTTATTAGACATCTTTCGATTAAACCACAGAACCCACAGAGAGCACAGAAGGAGGGAAAATATTTTCTTTTAACTTTTAACTTTTAACTCTCAACTGGCATTCTTACGGCTTACGTATATTCAATTTATCCATTTTGGCCCGGAGGGTACTTCTCTTCAGATCGAGAATTTCTGCAGCGCTGTTTTTGCCACTGATCTTCCAGTCGGTCTCCTCAAGAACCTTGAGGATATAATTACGCTCCATCTCGGAAAGCGACTTGAGTGGCAATGATTTTTCCCCGAGAGACGGGAGCAGGGCATCACCTAGCGATAAGATCGATCCTGTGGTGGTGATCACCGCCCGTTCGATAACGTTTTCCAGTTCCCTGACATTTCCCGGCCAGCCATATTGTTTTAAGGTATTTAAAACAGAGACACCTACGGAGGTGATCTCTTTGCCAAGTTTTTGGGAAAATTTATCGATAAAAAATTCCATAAGCTGCGGAATATCCTCCACCCTCTCCCGGAGTGGCGGTACCGTTATGGGAAATACATTCATCCGGTACCAGAGATCCTCCCGGAATTTTCCAAGGCGAACGTCCTCTTCAAGGTCACGGTTAGTTGCCATGATAAGACGAACATCAACCCTGGTAGTACGGTGATTCCCCAGTCGCTCAAATTGCCCGTCCTGAAGAACCCGGAGCAATTTTGCCTGGGATGCGAAGGGCAATTCACCAATTTCATCCAGGAAAATGGTGCCTCCGTTGGCGATTTCAAACCTGCCGACCTGATGTGAATAGGCACCGGTAAAGGCTCCTTTTTCATGGCCAAACAGTTCGCTCTCGATAAGCTCAGCGGGTAGTGCCGCACAGTTGACTGTCAGCATGGGCCTGGATTTACGCGAACTCTGCTCATGGATAGCCCGGGCAATCAATTCCTTGCCGGTTCCCGTTTCGCCGAGAACAAGTACCGAGGTATCGGTGGCGGCGATTTGCTCAATCTTAAAGAGGACATACTCCAGGGCGCTGCTGCTGCCGATAATACGTCTATAGTTATAGACCAGGTCGATATCCTTTCGCAGACAGGCGCTTTCTTCCTCCAGCTGTTCTTTATATTTTTTTATCTCTTCAAAGGCCTGGCTGAGCTCCAGTTCGGTTTTTTTCCGCTTGGTAATATCCCGGTTACTCGAACGAAATCCAAGCATTTCCCCCAGCGTCCCTTTTACAGGCTGGCATGCATGCTCAATCCAGCCGATGGTGCCGTCCTGCCTTTGAATACGAAACTGTATCTCCCGCAGTTTATGTTCCTGTCTGGCATCATGGTGATGATCATCCCAAATATTTTTATCTTCAGCAGAAATAATGTCCCGGAAGAGCTCGGGATTTTTCATAAACTGGTCACTGCTATAGCCGGTAATACGTTCACATGAGGGCGAAACATAGCGAAAAGAGGCGTCAAGGTTTGTCCAGAGTTCCCAGTCATAGGTACAGTCAGCCACAGTACGATACATAAACTCGCACTGCTGCAGATCATCCTCCGCCTTTTTTCGGTCGGTGATGTCACGGATGAGTCCGATAAAGCCAAAGGTCTCTCCGGCCTCGTCCAGGAGAGCTGTGCCGATTGTTTCCGAGGGAAAGAGTGTACCATCTTTTTTCCGGTATACTACCTCATATGGCTGGAGTTTTTGCTCGCTGTTGAGATGGAATCTGATTCTGCCCTGTTCTTCGAACTCTTTAGTACTGGCGTAGAGGATATCAGTCGTTTTACCGAGTAATTCCTCTTCCCTGTAACCAAATTTGTTTTCAAGGGCGGGGTTCACCCTGATAATTTTCCTTTCCAGATCGGCGAATACCACGGCATCAGGGATAGCGCTGAAGGCAGACAGAAGACGGTCTACATCCTGTGTTGAGGCGGATAACTTCTTTTGCAGCTGATTGATTGTTTTTTGTGCATCCATAGCGGAGATACCATTACAAAAAAACCGGTAAGGTGTCAGTGTACTAAATTATCTTAGTTAAAACACCATGCAATATCTATACCACGAAGTGGCACGTTGCATTAACTTAATTTTCCCAGGCAGTTACCTGCTGTTGAGCAATACAATCGTACTATTTATTTTAGAATTTTCCTGAAAACCGTCCTCTATATTCCGGGAAACAGAAAAATTACTCAGGTTGCTGAAAATCACCTGCCAGGTGACAAGGAGGAGAAAAAGAAGAGTAAAGACAAGGGAGGAGAGCAGCCATTTTTTTTCAACCCGCGCAAGCGGCACAGCCAGATTCGCTCTTCTTTTCGACGGCTGGAAAATTACCGGCAGAAGTCCGAAAAAAACAGTGCAGAAGAGGAACAGATAAAGGGGGTATCCGATAAAGCCATATTCCGGCTGGACCATGTCAAAAGGACAGTGATGGGTGGGAAGTTCATAGATATAGATGGAGACAAAGGAGATGATGC
>DAOVUU010000185.1 GCA_030632405.1 Desulfobulbaceae bacterium
TAAGTGAATAATCGCTTCTTATGCTAAACCCGAGCAGAAGGATCAACAGGGTAAAAAACTGCCCCTTTCCCCACAAAGCCAGAGCAGCAATCAAGACACCTGAATAGAGAAGTGCCGGCACAAGGATTATTTTTCTACCGAATTTGTCAGACAAATGCCCGAAATATGGACTCACCAGCAGACCGAGTGCCCAGAGCAGTCCAAAATGAAACCCGATTGCCTTCGAACTAAACCCACTGTCATACGTATAAATAGGCAGAAACGTTACCAGGACAGTAAAGCACATACCACGGAGCCCGGCGACGATATTCACTCGCCAAATATGTGTAGTACTGAGAATCTCCCGCGATAAATTGAGTTGTTCTCTTAAATTATGCGGGCCGGTTTTATAATCCTTTTCTACTCCTTTCTTCTTATCTTTATGACGCTTTGTAAACAGCAGGAACGTCCAGACAGCAAGTATCAGCGGCAGAGAAATGTAAATTCCTACAATTTCCCGCCAGGATAAAAATGCTAAAAGCAGCCCTGTAACTATTGGACCTACAATATCCCCAACACTTCCGCCGGCTCCATAGACAGCAAAAACCGTTCCCCGTTTCTCCGCAAAGATAGCCCCAAGTTCTGCCAGGGAAGGAAGGTGCCAGATAGTGCTGGCGGAGGCCATTATTGCCAAACCAATAAGCAATACGGCATATATTTGAGCGGTAGCAACCATTAACCATCCTGCTGCAAATACAACAAAACATAATGACAGGATATGAGCTCGGAATCTCGCCAGATAGTCAGACAGGATTCCACCGGGAAGAGAAATCAACCCGGCCACCAGCTCTTTTGCAGTTATCAATGCTCCCACCTGGACCGGGGTTATCGAAAAAGTTTCCTGGATATTAGGAATAAGAACAGAAAAACTCTGACCCATAAAATGTATTACTGCATGCCCCAGTGAGAAACACAGAATGATAGAAAAATTTTTACCCTTCAAAAAACCGGCTTTCATCAGCCTAATCTCCTGGAAGAATCTGCACAGGACACGCGCTATTCCCGTTCCTTCAAAATCTCTATGATTTTTGTGATATCAGCCGGATCATCGACACTTGGGGAGTTATAGACTGTCACTGCAACCTGGATGCGATGGCCACTTTCAAGTACCCGCAACTGCTCCAGACTCTCTATATTTTCAAGCCGGGATTGAGGTAGCCTGGTGAACTCCTGCAGAAAGGAGTAGGAATACGCATATATGCCCAGATGCTTATAATACTGAACTGCGATAATTCCATCTCTGTCAAAAGGAATTTTTGCTCTGGAGAAATAGATCGCAAATTTATCTCCATCAAAAATAACCTTCACATTATTCGGATCATTGATCTCCCTTTCATCGCTCAAGGGATATGCGAGGGTCCCCATTTCCAATTCCGGTCTCAGAAGAAAAAGCTGAATAAGATCGTTAAGGCACTCCGGTTGCAAAACAGGCTGGTCACCCTGAACATTCACAATCACATCATGCTCTGCAAGCGCCAGTATCCGGGCTGCCTCCGCCACCCGGTCTGTACCGGAACTGCATGTATTGGAGGTCATTACCACATTGCCACCAAAACCCTGAACTGAAGTATAAATTTCATCGCTGTCTGTTGCGACATAGACGGCATCCACCAGGTCACTTTTTTCAGCCTGCTCATACACCCGCTGAATCATCGTCTTGCCGGCAATATCGACTAGGGGTTTTCCCGGAAACCTTTTAGATTCGTAACGAGATGGAATAATCGCTGTAACTTTCATATGTTCTGTAGTTGAGATAATTGAGTTTTGATGGCCAGTTATTTTGATTCTTCAAGCAAGGCTACAATATATTGACACGTTTTACTACTTCCACCCTGTTTCAAACCTATATACATATCAGCCTTCTGCTGAATGAGAGATTTATCCACAGGAGTTTGCAGGGAATCCACGAGCAGTTGCAGCACCTCTTCTCTGTTATTGCCTCTTCTCACAAGACCATCTCGTATAACCTCATCTCCAGCCCATAAAAAATTGAAATTCGAAGGGCCTGTCACTGGAACAACTCCATTCATAAAGGCTTCGATAAAATTCTGCCCGCCAAGAGGCGCCAGACTACCGCCGACAAAAGCCGTATCGGCTCTCCGGTAAGCGTTTATAAGTTCACCAAAAACATCCCAGATAACTACGGAACAGCTCAAATCTCCTGGTCCGGTCGATTTTAAGATCCAGCTGATTTTCTTTTCAGAGAGCATTCCCGTCCAGCTTTCTACCCTGTGCATATGACGTGGGAAAAGCCCGATTTCCAACTCCGGGAATTTTTCCAGTAACCGCTCTATCAAATAGAGGACATGGGCTTCTTCCTCTTTTCTGATGGAAGCCAGTACCAGCAGGCGACGATCAGACTGGTTCTCAGTTATGATCTGGCATTTTTCCATCCGGTCAAACTTCATATTGGCAACGTGATGGGTATCGAGATCAAAAAGAGCAGTAAAACGTGCTTTATCCTCTTTAGAAATCGCAAGGATAGTATCAGGTTTAAGAGATTTCCATAGACTACCCAGCTTCTTGTAGCCATTAAAGCTCTTTTCAGTCATCCTCCCGTTGACTATGATAATCTTTTTTCCACGTCTCTTCATCTCGGCCATCAGAGCCGGCCATATCTCCAACTCGATCAGCACCAGCAATCCCGGATCAATAACGTCCAACGCTTTTTTGATAAGAGATGGGTTATCAAATACCATATAGGTAATGATTATCCGGTGTCCGGATTTACTGAAATCTTTTTCTAATATACTTTTCCCCTGCAGGGTGTTAGTGGTTATGAGAATATCCAGTTGCCTCTCATTGCCAAGACACTGCACAAGCTGCCTGGCAAGATAGGCTTCCCCCACGGAGGCTGCATGTATCCAGAGATCTGCCTTACCAAAATTGATCTCTTGCAGGATGCGCTCAGCGGCGCCGTCTTTAATCCGCTTTGAGCGAATCAGAAAAGGGGTTGCACAAAACCAGACCAGTTGATAGACAGCGAAGAAAATTCGAATGAGGAAGGTTTCTTTCATGAAGTGTGCGAAGAACAGTCAAAGGTGTTTTGTCTAGTGTCTATCCATATAACGCGCCACCCTAACGTATCACCCCATGTTCAGCAAGCCATTTTCCTGCATACAGGTAATAGAATCACGGACTATCTGGCGTGCCTATGGTATCCAGTGGGGAGCAGCCCCTTCAAAGGGCTCTAAGTATATTAAAATAACACCTCTACAATAAGTATGCGTCTTACAGCTCTGTATCTTGGATGTGCTCTGCTTGTCCTCTTTTATGTGAACCTTTTTCCGGTCCTGGAAATTGTTTTTCGCTTATTGGGCGACACATTTATAAAGGGGGCAACCATCGGTATACCGATTGTTGCAGCCGGAGGAATTCTCCTCTATTTTGGCCGTGGCAACCTGGGAATTACATCTGACACACATTGGATCTCTGTTATCATCGGACTTACAATCTGCCTTTCCGCTCTTTTAATCCCCGACCCGAAAATCGGCATTAAACGTATTCATGTTTCTGAATATCTGCTGCTCTCTTTTTTTGTCAGATATGTCATGTCATACAAAATGCAGGCAGGATCACTTCTTTTATTCGCATCTTTTTTTACCGTAATCCTCGGTATTCATGATGAATTTCTGCAGGGTCTCCACCCGCAAAGGACATATGGCTTACGTGATATGGTGGTCAATGGTGTAGCAGGAGTGGGGGGAGGGTTGATATGGCACGGTTTCAACCTTTTCAGAAGAAACATTGCAATCTCAGCACAGTCAAAGGATGGAAGCGCCATTCACTTCATTTATCTTGTTTTACTTTCATTCACCCTTCTGGTATTTACTACTCAGCTGCACTCTTTTCCCTCCCCGGCGATTCCCCTGTGGCCCTGTCTGCCGCTCTTAGCAGCATCAGCCTTCTATTTTTTCCTGATACGAAATAATGATTCAGACTGGTCCCATGGACTCATGGTAATTAGCTACAGTTCCTTTTTCCTGCTTCTTTATCCACTGGCAGTACTTGTACAAAGATAGCTGTTCAATAAAACACGAATGTGCCGCCATCTTTATTGCTTACCCGTGTCTCTTCACATTTTTACACCTTATTCTCTGGTGTCCCCTCCTAAAACCTCCCTGACGTGATAGATTGGTTTGTTCTGGGATTCATGGTACGTTCTTGCCTGTAATTCTGCGATGAGCCCGAGAGTGATAAATTGAATGCCGATAAAGATCAACAATACGGCCAGAAACAACAGTGGCCTGTCAGAAAGAGGGATATTAAAGAATTGACGCTGAATAGTCATGATGAGCGCAATAACAGTACCAAGCCCACCTGAAACAAGACCCATCAGCCCAAATACCTGAATCGGCTTCGTCGAAAAACTGAGAAGAAATTTCACAGTTATCAGATCCAGGACAACTCGGATGGTTCTTGAAATACCATATTTTGAAGTACCGAATCGCCTGGGACGATGATTTACCTTCACCTCGGTAAAAGAAATCCCCAGGCCGCTGGCAATAGCGGGAATGAAGCGATGCATCTCACCATACAAATTAATGCCCTTGATAACATACTTTTTAAAGGCCTTAAGGGTGCATCCGTAATCATGGAGTTTGACACCGGTGGTCATAGAGATGATCTTATTTGCGATCATCGAAGGCAGTTTCCGACTGATAAAGACATCTTTCCGATCATGCCGCCACCCGGTAACGACATCAAAACCTTCGTCAAGTTTTGCCAATAATTTTGGAATATCGTGGGGATCGTTCTGTAAATCTCCATCCATGGTGATGATCACATCACCGCCAGCGTAATCAAACCCTGCCGACATGGCAGCGGTCTGTCCAAAGTTCTTCCTGAAGCTGACAACAACCACACTATCATCGCAACCCTGGATAGCCCGGAGAAGTTCCAGGCTGGTATCACTACTGCCATCATCAATAAAGATAATCTCGTGGTCATCCCTGATTAATTGAAGAACCCCTTTGAGTTCATCATAGAGAAGCTGAATGTTTTCCTCTTCATTATACAGGGGAACTACAACAGAAAGTAACAACGTGCTGACTCCTTTTACTTATAAACCACAGGTGGTCATTATCGGGTCAATTTCATCCTGTCCAGATCTTCAAACCAATTTACATAATCGTATAAATCGACTCTATTCGTACTGGCGTTTCCTTTATGTGTCGTCCAGTCTTCACCGCTTATGGAATCGTACATCAGCATATAGCCGCTACTTGAAATTGTGCCGTTGAATTGCCGGCCATAATGAAGAGTGGAGGAAGTATTGATCTGCACAGCACTTCCACTATGAATAATTTTCGCTGAAATGAACTGGTATCCTTTATATCTGCTATCCTTTATTTCAAGAAAACCGGACCAGTTTGTGCCATTCAAATCCGGCCCTACAGGTGGATTAGTTGATGGATCAGATGGGGGAGATGGTAAGGATGGAGGATCTGGATCAGGCGAAGGCGAAGGCGGGGTGGGGGTTGGCTCGGATGGGGGTGGAGTTGGGTCAGGCGGGGGAATAGCGGGGCCTGAAGAACCGGAACTTGATCCCAGAGCTATGGCTAAAGCGGCAACACCAGCTATTGCACCTCCAATATACAACATAGTCAAACCGTCTACCGACTCCGAATCTTCTTCGGCTGGATCTGTTTCATCAATGGTTGATTCTGTCTGATGTTCAGGTTCTGTACCATCTTTAATCGGTGAACTGTCTGACGCTTGACCATCTACTACCTCTTCACTCCCCTTTTGCTCTGGCGCCGGGTCACTCCCCTGCTGGTCAACAGAATCCGCGACAGACGATATGGGAATATTGAA
>DAOVUU010000202.1 GCA_030632405.1 Desulfobulbaceae bacterium
ATTGCCCAGAGCCATGGTTCAAAACGCGTTTCATCGCTCATCACATTCTGCAGAAAATAAAGCTGCTCAATTCCTCTTCCGAGTAGAGGCGGGTTGCCAGGCAAAGTATTGGTGCCTGAAGAGGGCGACTCTGATGAAAAGCTCTCAGAATATTCCATGCTGCTGATAGCATTTTTCTTTTTCTCCATCAATTTTTTAATATCTTTTTTTGAAATCGGCCCCTTGAGGTACGACATCACCCATCTGGTTTCAAAAAGCAACGGCTCTTCAATATGGACTGAGTTCAGGAGGAACTGCCTCCCTTTCATATCAGAAAGCAGCGACCTGACAAGACGAACATCAAGATTACCATCACTCGCGCCAACTATGCCCTCTACAACCCGGTCCTGATCCTGACTGGTCTGCAGTCTCCCCACAAACCATGTACCAATATTTGATAGACCTTTATAATCCAGATCAACCGGATTTTGCGTCGCAAGTACTATACCCACACCAAACGCCCGAGCCTGCTTTAACAGCAACAGCATCGGTTTTTTAGATGGTGGATTTGCGGTCGGCGGAAAATAGCCAAAGATCTCATCCATATAAAGAAGGGCCTTTAAAGACGAGCTCCCCTGCTGTCTACGCATCCAGCCGGTAAACTGGTTAAGCAGCATGGTGACAAAAAACATCCGCTCGGTTTCACTGAGATGAGCAATGGAAAAAATAGCTGTCTGTGGTCTACCGCTTTCAGAATAGAGAATTCTCTGAATATCCAGTGGAACACCCTGTGTCCAGGCTGCAAAAGTTGGACTTGCCAGAATATTATTGAGACCCATGGCAAGATCCATCCGTTTGGACTGTCCATAGAATGTATCCAGAGGAAAAACACCCACCCTGTCAAAAGGAGGATTAACTATATTGCCAATAAGATCTTCAAGAGAGAGATTTTCTCCCTTTCGCCAGAAATAGAGCAACAGAGAACTGAGCAGGATATGTTCACGGCTCTGCAGAGGGTCGCCTGTCACGTCAATCAGGGCAAGAAGGCTGGTTGTGGTGGAATTTACAAGGCTGTTCAGCGTATCTGTATCGTTTAGTATTTTTTCAGCGGGAGCATTAAAGCTACTGAGCACTGAAACCGAGACCCCTGCAGTGGACCCCGGAGTATAGATGGTCATATCCGTTTTTTCTCTCAGCATACGGATACGATCTCCTGACTGTCCCCATGAGGCGAGCCCGCTTCTCCAGGTTTGGGCTACCTGTTCAGCATAATCCTCTGTTGATAAATCTTTTGCCGCAGCCGATGCAGGATCAATCCATTCGTAAAAATCCCCGGCTCGAAGATCGGGAAAAGAGAGCAGCAGATTACCCATATCGCCCTTGGGATCGATTATAATTGAGGGCACATTATCCATTATTGCCTCTTCAATAAGTGCAATACCAAGACCTGTCTTGCCGCTTCCTGTCATCCCAATTATTGCTGCATGGGTTGTGAGGTTTTTATTTTTGTACAAAAGGGGGAGGTGCGAGGATTCATGGCCATCGATATCCAGTTCTCTACCAAGAAAAAACAGGCCCAGCTTTTCGTACGGATATTGATTCTCCACGATAATTCCTCCCTCATTAAAAAGTTTAATAACAAGACATCCGCACATCCTAGTCGTTTGTCAAGAGGTGCTCAATTCTTTTATCAATTTTTTCCTTTACCACACCATAGTCAGCCTCTAGTATTTTTCAGAATAATTGTTATTAGTAATTGATCTCAAGAAACTTTGTCAATATAGTAGCCAGTGATAAGCATTCTTATCCATCAAAATCAGATAAAATCTCCTTCAAGGATATCCCCATGGATCAAGAGACGAGAATACCGGCCAATCTTAATCGACGCAGGTTTATGCAGCTTGTCGCCGTAGCCGGAGCAACTGCAACCTGCTGGAAACTGGGGTTTCTAGGTACAGGTAAGCCTCTACAGTCAGCTCACCGAAGTCAACCTATCATGGGTACAGTACTCAATCTCACTGTCTATGGACCGGATCGTGATGGTTGCGAAGAGGCACTCAACAAAACCATTGAAAAGATGGTAACACTAGAATCACAGCTGAGCAGACATATGGCGACGAGTGAGCTTTCGCTCCTCAACAGGAAGGGCAGTCTGCCCAACCCGAGTACAGATATCTTAGAGGTGCTCACTCTGGCTGAGGATATCAGTAAAAAGAGTTCTGGAAACTTCGATGTAACGATTCTCCCTCTTCTTCTGATGCACGAGTCAATCCGCGGGGAAAACGAACATCCCGACCAACAGCAGCTGACAAATGCAAAACAGCTTGGCGGTTTTGAAAATGTTAACCTGGCCAGAGATTTGATCCGATTTGAAAAACCCGGCATGGGAATTTCTCTTGACGGTATCGGTAAGGGCTACATCGTCGACAGAGGGGTTGATATCCTGAAAAATCACGGATTCAATAATGTTTATGTTGAAGCGGGGGGCGATCTTATGGTCTCAGGACGGAAAAACAACCGCGATCCCTGGCGTATCGGCCTGCGTGATCCCCGGGGGAAAGATCGCAAACCAACCGTAATTGAGGTGAGCGACAGGGCAGTGGCCACATCCGGCGATTACTTCCAGGCTTTCACCCCTGACCTGAAGCATCATCATATCATTCATCCGAAAGAAGGTTTTTCACCGCAGGAACTTGCAAGTTGTACCATTACAGCGCCCAATACTGCCCTGGCAGACGGGTTGGCAACTGCTGTCATGGTTTTGGGAAAGGATGACGGCCTTGACCTGATTGAATCGATGGACGAATGTGAAGGGTATGTCGTTGACAAAAACCACAAAAATATTAACACCGCAGGTTTTTTCGGTTGATATGAAGATTATTCAGACAAGCAAAGGACTGGACATCCCCATATCCGGCCAGCCGGAACAGAAAATAAGACAGAGCAACCAGGTCAGGAAAGTTGCCCTTATCGGTGATGATTATATAGGTATGAGACCCACCATGCTGGTGAGTGAAGGAGACCGGGTCAAAACAGGTCAACAGCTTTTTACTGATAAGAAAAACGAGGGTATCACCTTTACCTCCCCCGGCTGTGGTGTTGTGCATTCAATAAACAGAGGCGCAAAACGAAAATTTGAATCCCTTATTATTGAACTGGATGGAGAGGAAAGCATCCACTTCTCTCCCCCATCGCCCACCCGAATTGAAGAAACGGATCCGGAGGAGATCCGTACCCTGCTCATTGACTCCGGGCTATGGACAGGTTTTCGTACCCGTCCATACGGTAAGATACCCGGCGTTTTGGCCACCCCAGCTTCTCTCTTTATAACCGCAGCCGAGACATCCCCACTGGCAGCAGATCCACAGATCATCATTGGCCACTATGAAAAAGAATACCAGCTTGGGCTGAGAGTTCTCAAGCGATTCATGCCTGTACCTATCCACTATTGCACAGGTGCAGAAAAGTTACTCCCGACAGAAGAACTTGACGGTATCAACTACTATTCATTTCAAGGCCCCCATCCAGCCGGTCTGCCATCCACCCATATCCACTTTATCGATCCGGTACATGAAGCAAAAAGTGTCTGGCATATCGGCTATCAGGATGTTATCGGTATTGGCCATCTGTTTACTACAGGCTCCCTTTCAACGGAAAAAATAGTTTCCCTGGCGGGTCCGGCGACCCTCAACCCATCCCTGGTCATAACTCGCCCCGGAGCATTTCTGCCAGAGCTCTGCAGGCAGGAAATCACCCTGGATGAACTGCGAATTGTTTCCGGTTCTGTCCTCAGCGGCCGTGAATCGACAGGTAATTTTTCTTTCCTTGGCCGCTACCATGACCAGGTATCGGTACTTGTTGACAGCAGCGGGCGCTCATTTTTCAATTGGGCAATGCCTGGAAAAGATCGTTTTTCTATCAAGCCCGTTTTCAGTTCAGCACTGAAAAAGCATCTGGCAATTCCCTTTAACACCGCTCTATGGGGAGGAAAACGCGCAATATTCCCACTGGACACGTACGATCAGGTGATGCCCCTTGATATTATTGCAACTTCACTGCTGAAAGCTCTCTCTACTGGGGATACGGAAAAATCAAAAGATCTCGGTTGCCTGGAACTGATTGAAGACGATGTCGCACTCTGCGGTTTTGTCTGCGCGGGAAAAAATGAATTCAGTACAGCCCTGCGCCAGGTGCTCAGTGATATTGAACTCGGTTACTGACCATGACAAGAACACACCAGCCTTTAGCTTTTAGCCTATATAACACAAATGAAACTACTGAGTAAAATATTTGAAGATGCCGGACGTCACTTTGAAAAGGGAGCACGGTTTGAGCTGCTGTATCCACTCTACGAAGCCTTTGACTCCTTCCTCTTCGGCAGCAACCAGACCACAGCATCGGCCCCCCATGTAAGGGATTCAATAGATCTGAAGAGGATAATGACCACCGTAATCATTGCTCTGATTCCCTGCGTATTCATGGCGATGTGGAACACCGGCTATCAAGCCAACTCAGCCATTGAAGCCATGGGGCTTTCCGGACCTGATGGATGGCGTGGCAGTATCATGACTCTGATCGGCTGCGATCCGCACAGCCTGATCTCAAATTTCACCCACGGGGCGCTCTATTTTCTGCCGATTTACCTGGTCACCCTGCTTGTCGGTTCTGTCTGGGAGGGTGTCTTCAACCTTATCCGAGGCCATGAATTTTCAGAGGCCTTCCTGGTCACCAGCCTCCTTTTTGCCTTAATCCTGCCACCGACGATTCCCCTCTGGCAGGTAGCTGCGGGAATCAGTTTTGGTGTTATCTTTGCAAAAGAAGTTTTCGGTGGTGTCGGTCAGAATTTTATGAACCCGGCACTGGCCGCCAGAGCCTTCATCTTTTTTGCCTACCCTGCCCAGATAACAGGGGACAGCATATGGACGGGTGTAGATGGCGTCACCGCCGCAACCGCTCTCAGTCAGTTTGCAGCAGCCGAAGCAGGTGAAACGATGAATGCTGTTTCCGTCACCTGGCTCCAGTCCTTTATCGGCACAATACCCGGTTCCATGGGCGAGACCTCGACCCTTGCCTGTCTGTTCGGTGCCTTTATTCTGCTTATCACAGGTATTGCCTCCTGGCGAATTATGGTATCGATGTTGCTCGGCGGGCTCATCTGCTCCATGTTTTTCTGGATCCAGGGAAGTGAAATAAATCCGATGTATGCAATCCCGCCCCACTGGCATTTAGTACTGGGAGGCTTCGCTTTCGGATTGGTGTTTATGGCCACAGACCCGGTGTCCGCAGCCCACACACCGACGGGACAATGGCTCTACGGCCTGCTGATTGGTGTACTGTCCATCCTCATCAGGGTTGCCAACCCCGCTTTCCCCGAAGGAGTCATGCTCGCTATTCTGCTGGGAAATGTTTTTGCACCTCTATTTGATTATTTTGTAATCCAGGCCAACATAAAGAGGAGGAAGTTACGTCATGGCTGAAGAACCCGCTGCCAAACCTTTTTATTCCGTTCTTATCCTCGCCTTTGTCTGCTCGGCCCTTGTCGCCGGTGCGGCGGTTGGTCTCCGTCCCATGCAGGAAGCGAATC
>DAOVUU010000166.1 GCA_030632405.1 Desulfobulbaceae bacterium
AAATTGACAATGAGTTCATCATTGGAAAACGGCTTGGCAAGGTAAATGAATGACCCGGCCTGCATTGCCTCGACAGCCTTATCCACTTCAGCATATGCAGTAATTACAATTACAGGCAGCTCTCTCTCCTGTTCCTTTATTTTGAGCATAAACTGCAAACCGTTCATACCAGGCATTTGCATATCTGTAATAACGATATCCAGATCAACATTTTGTACTACTTTCAGCCCTTCTCCTGCTCCTGGTGCAGTAAAAACCTCAAAACCTTCATCTTTAAGTAACTCCGATAATACAACCAGATAATTAGGTTCATCATCCACAATAAGAATTGTATGCACATCCATAGTGATACCTTTATAATTTATTTATGATTTCATACTGTTATTTAAGGCTCGTTTTTTCATTTCTTCCAATAATGCATAGGGCACTGTGACATTTTTCCCTCCGGCAAGGGTGGTTCCTGGTCGAATCGAACCATGGAAGTCGCTTCCCCCTGTAAGCACCAGATTAAATTCTGCTGCAGAACGTACTAAACCAGTTCTTGTCTTTTTTGAATGGGTCGGGTAGTAGGTTTCAAGGCCATCCATGCCCAGAGACGCCAAATGTTCAATTGCCTCGGTCAAGTTAATGCCTGTTTTTTGTAATTGTAAAGGATGTGCAAGCACACTGATTCCCCCTGCCTGCCGTATCATACTAAACACTTCCTCGGCAGTGAATAAAAAACGGGGCACATAGGCCTCTGCTCCTTTTCTGAGAAACCTTGAAAATGCCTGCTCAGTAGTTTTTACAATCCCTTTTTCCAAAAGGATCTTAGCAATATGAGGACGACCTGTCTGTCCGATTCGGGATACAACACGAAGCTCTGAGTCTGAAATATCTATCCCTGCCGCTTTCAAACGTAAAAGAATTTCCCCATTTCTTTCGTTCCGCGCGACTTGCAGTTTTTCAAGGGATTTTTTAAAATCAACATTGCCCTGATCAAAAAGATATCCTAAAATATGGATTGTGATACCTGAATATTTTGCACCAATTTCAACACCGGGAATTACCTCAAATCCATCTCCTACGCATAAATCGATAGCCTCTACTACGCCATCGACAGTGTCATGATCGGTAATTGAAATTGCTTTTAACCCTTTCTTCTTTGCAAGGACTACGAGTTCCCCGGGACTCATAGTCCCATCTGAAAAAGTTGAATGTATATGTAAGTCTATGGACATATTTTCCTTTACTTTTTGGGATTTTATCCGATAAAGTGTTCATATACTACAAACTAACCAGAACAAATCGTAACTTTTTGTTTCCTTTGACTCAGTCTCCCCATTGTGGAGGCATAAGTACTTTCACTAAATAATAGTTTCGTGCTCTTTTTAATAGCTCTTTAGGGATTGAAAAACACGGATTATTTCAAAGGTATTCTACATCCGGAGATCTTTATGCATCTGCTCCCACTCTTTATCTGCACGATAGTGCTACTCAATAGCTGTGCTGGCGGAATCCCCGACCCAATAGACTTTCCGCAATCTGAGCAACAAAAAATGCAAGCTTCTCATCATTGGGATGTACTTGCAAAAGACCTGGCCAACAGAATAAACAATGAACTGATCATAACTGACAATATAGAATCAACAGTTTTTGTAAAACAAACTTGCGGCAACGAATCTAAACCATGTGAACCGCATCAGACCAGCAGTTTCAATGAAGCCTTTCGAGACCTCCTTATCACCAACCTGGTGGATTTTGGTATCCCGACACGCAATCAATTAAAGGATGACAGCATTGAAATTCAGTATAAGGTCCAGATTGTGCATCATAATGCCAAACGGATTCGTGCTTTCGAACCGGGGGTACTTACGGCTATTTCAGCAGCAATAGTTGTATTACGTAATGCCCCGGCAGAGTTCCTGATTTTGACCGCTGGCGTAATGGCAGATCTTGCAAACGCAAACCTTACACAAAACGGCCATTATGAAATAATAATAACCACCTCTATGGTCAGCCAGAACAAATATCTATTTAGAGCCTCAGACATTTATTATATAAACGACAAAGATTTTTACCACTATAGAGATGTAGCCGGGCAGACAAAAACAATACAACTCTCCACACCTCCCCCAAAATCTCGAGCCTCTTCCGTTCCTGCAAACGAGACAGATATTTAAAGGACTCCAGTGCCATGCAAAATACTCCAAATCTGCCGATTATAAAAAAAAGAACCCTTTACCGAACCATCCGTTTGATTCTCCCTCTGGCTGCTATCTTTCTTATCAGCGGGTGTTCATCATTCAACTGTACAAGGCTGGAAAACCTGCTCGGCAATGACACTGATCTCATCAAACTTTCCTACACTATTGCAGACACACTGACCCAGCGAGCCATGCCTCCCCTTATTCCAAGGCACCTGGATATGCCTATTCTTGTGACCACTCTGGTTGACAACAACAATCTCTCCAAAACCTCACGTTTTGGCAGAATTCTGCAGGAACACATAGCTTCCAGATTTGTGCAACTTGGTTTTACAGTAAAAGAAATTAAGCTTACAAACACGCTTCAGATTATCCCGAAATCTGGAGAGACAATCCTCTCCAGAGATTTGTCACTCCTCACAGGTGCCCAGCAAGCCCAGGCAATTTTTGCAGGTACCCTTTCTCACACCAACAACACCATGTATATTTCAACACGAATTATAAACCCGGTAAACAGCACTATAATTGCCACCAGCGATTATAGACTCTGCATGGACGAGAATATACTCGCAATGTTCAACCTTCAGCGTCAGGACGGTGTTGATGATGAGATTCAGGAACCGTCACAACCTTTCCTTAATTCAATTTTTTAGCGATGCTCTTAAAAAATAAGTCAGTCCTTATTCCGGGTGCCTCACGTCCCATCGGCAGGGCTATTGCCCGTAAATTTGGAAATGAAGGAGCATTTCTTATTCTTCCCCACCATGACTGGCCTGATTCCACCAGGGAAATGATAGCAGAATTCAAGGCTGCAGGATTTTCTTTTTTTGTGTACCCGGTGGATCTACGAGATGAACCTGCCGTCAAACAATTGGTTATTGAAATAAAAAATCACACAGAGCATCTCGATTTTCTGATTAACAATATTGAGAGAGGAGGTATGCCTGTCGTTCACGGCAGTTACGATCTTGACCATAATAAAGATCAATGGGACCTGGAAATAACAACAACACTCAAAGCAAAATGGTTACTCTACCGCCATTGTCTTCCCCTTATGCAAAATTCGGACGGAGGATCCATCGTGAATATCTCGTCAATTGCTGCTCTAACCGGCAGGTCCGGCCCCGGAGCCTTCTTTTTCAATGATGGATTCAGTGCGGCAAACAGAGCCATCCAGTCTTTTACCGAATTTTGGTCAAGAGAAGTGGCACCTGATATCAGGGTAAATGAAGTGATGCTTGGTCTGATCGAGTCAAGGCATGGGCCTGGAACCCGGGGCTGGGAAGTATTAACAGAACAAGAGAAGGACGAAATCCTTAATCACATCCTCTTAAAACGCACAGGTCAACCGGAAGAGGTTGCAAAAACCGTGTTTTTTCTGGCTGTTGAGGCCCACTATATCACAGGTACCATTCTAAAAATGGATGGAGGGTTCACCCTGGGCGGAGAAAAAGTTCCACCGATACCCCCAGGCATATTATGATAAATCTGCAGCACTCATCGACCGGAGTGCCTCTTCTGCCAGGCGACCAATCTCCACCTCATGCAGAAAATTATCCCTGTAAATGAGTACCAGGTCATTTCTGCCGACAAAGGCTTCTATTTTCCCAAGGGTTGATTGCGCGTTAAGTAGTCCAAGAGTCCATATGGCCAGACCGGCAACATTCATATCCGACGAAGATAAATAGCAAACCACTTTCTCAACACTATTCTGCTCAACCATTTCTTCCCGGTGATACTGAGCTAACCTGCCTACTCCCCAGATCAATCCTCGCTGCAGCATTGGCAACTCCAAATAGTTTCCATCCTGGAAAATTTCCTCACCATCTCTACACATATATGATATCAGAATATGGAGATACTCGTGACGTAGCTGGCCGCAATGGCACATTATTTCTGCCAGAGACTCCGGCGCCCCCCAGCCGATCCCCCCGGACTCATCATTCAAACTCCACAGAAAACGTCTCATTACTACTCGTGCATTTTCAATATTTATTTTTGCCAGTGGAGGAACAACAAGGCCAAAACCACGTATAGAGTTCCACCGGATAGTTTC
The DNA here is from genome assembly GCA_030632405.1 of Desulfobulbaceae bacterium. GTDB lineage: Bacteria > Desulfobacterota > Desulfobulbia > Desulfobulbales > Desulfocapsaceae > Desulfomarina. The sequence goes on from DAOVUU010000166.1 coordinate 4,243, forward strand.
AACTGGATTGCAAAGCGCTCCAAAAAGAGCATTCAGCACAAGATGTTCAGGATTGTTCTCAAAGAAGTGATATATTTCATCCAGGCTGCCCTGCTCTAACAATTTCAGAATGTGCCTTTTAATTTCCCTCCTGCTTTCCTTTTTATGTATTATCATCAAAACGCTTTAACCCTTCCATGAGCAATGCCATAAAGCTACCTAGCACAGGGAGTTCTTTCTCACCTGTATTCAATCCCTGTATGAATTTGAAACGACCGTCTTCTAGGGATAAAATTTCATAAAAGGCTTCGTTGCCTGTTTTTTCTTTGAATTGAGCGTCTATTACCTCTCCCTCATTGAAAACAATAAGTCCATGATCTCTCTCATATTCGACATGTAATTTTCCGGTTTTTTGATTTGTATTAATCATCTGACAGAGTTCCACCGGGGCAATATCTGACAACTGACCAACCATTCCGGATGCCAGCTCTTCGGTTCGCTGCAGATTCATTTTAATGACCCTGCTCACCAGCAATTTATAGAAAAAAATCTGCAATGCAGGGAATCGGGAAAGTATATGTTTGAAGTTTTTTTGTGTCATTACTGCGACTTGACAAGGAGAGGATGCCATAATTGTGATTGAGACTCTTTCACCGGTGAGAAGACTCATTTCACCGAATACATCTCCCTTCTGCATCGTTGCCAAAGTGGTTCCATACTCATCAATGACCTCTGCCGTACCTGAAATGATGATAAAAAAGCGGTTACCCGGGTCCCCTTTTTGAATAATTGGAAATTGCCACGGATATTCTGACAACTCGAGAAGAGTTGCAAGATCAAGAAGATCGTTATCCGATAATGCTGAGAAAGTTTCAATAGTTCGTAACAATCCTGCGAATTGGGACACTCCTTTTATTTTTTCCCTTCTGTCTGCCGCTGCCAATAATTTCATCTGCATCGTGGTAAATGCCTTTGCTTTCTTATACTCAAAACAAATAATCCCGGAGCTACACCCACCACAATTAAATTTAGATTTTGTGATACCGGTCTGGGTTTGCCTCTCAAACCCTGTATCATCCGTTGCAATATTTATAACCGTTCTTGCAAGTGTCAGGCAAGTTGGTTTTCCAAGGGGCAAAGTCAAGTTTCCCTCACTCACTTCGAGTTCTTCTTCCACGTTATACAGAGGACAGTGACTTTCTTCAGTAATTACAAAAATACCATTTCTAAACTGCATAGTTTACAAATCCATCTAAACCCGATAAACGGGAAAAGTTAAGAAAATGCCATCACAAAATCTCTTTTTTGATAAACAAAAGATAAGCGAAGATTTGAAAAAATTTTAAAGTTACTAAGACGGGATTCGCCCACAGCCGATAGTTTTCAGTTCCTGAAAACTGATAACTAAAAATATTACCGTAATATCCCAATGATACGGCAAACTATTTTCTCGTTTTTTATATCAGAAGTTCAGTAGTAAGGTACTGATATGGTTAACACACGTAACACCGTGATATCATTAAACCCCGAAAATTGTGTTAACCGTAAGATTTTGTGGTTGACAGACTCTCAAATTCTTACGTGTGTCAACCATAGAATCTAATCAGATCGGCCAAATAAAAGATAGATGACAAAGCCAAGTGCAACAGCGCCACCAAATACAACCGGTAGAATTTTTTCTATCTGTATTTCACCATTTACAAGTAAAGAATCCATATAAGGAGTACCGCTAACCCACCAGACACCAACCAGAAGACAGATGATTATCAGGTCTTTCCAACTCTGCTTATACAACATATACAGAATGATACATGCAAAAGGAACGATAAACCACGGATTAGAAAAGAGGGCGACAATATCAACATCTTTAACCTGTTCCTGCAGATGAGTGGACTCAAACCAGTCTGTAATTTGCGTTAAAAATTCCATCTTTCATTTATTTATAATGTAATGGCTGAACGTAATGTGTAAGTTACGTTCAGGTAT
>DAOVUU010000056.1 GCA_030632405.1 Desulfobulbaceae bacterium
CAGGTGATCTTTTACTCGACGGAAACAACGAACAGGAAGTGATTTTCAACAGTGTGGCACTTGCCCTGAAGGGAGGGCACATCCCGATTATACTCGGCGGGGATCACTCGATAACATATCCGATTATCAGGGCAGTTGCCGCTCACTATGGCCCGGTCAACATTCTTCACATTGATGCCCATCCCGATCTTTATGAGACATATAAAGGCAACAGGTTTTCCCATGCTTCTCCGTTTGCCCGTATCATGGAGGATTGTCTTGCTCAACGTCTGGTACAGGTAGGCATACGTACCCTGAACAACCATCAGCGTCAGCAGGTGGAGCGGTTTGGAGTTGAGATCATTCCGATGCACGAATCAGATTTGACTAAAGCCTCTCAATTTGACGGGCCGCTTTATATCTCAATAGATCTTGACGGTCTTGATCCCGCATACGCCCCGGGGGTATCGCATCATGAGCCCGGTGGATTAACAGTCAGGCAGGTAATAGAACTGCTGCAGCGTATTGAGGTGCCGGTTGTCGGGGCAGATATCGTCGAATATAACCCGAGCAGAGACCTGCATGGCATGACGGCAGCGGTAGCTGTCAAATTTATTAAAGAACTCGCAGCACTGGGGGCAGGGCAGGCTCCCCCGGGCGGTCTGTAGCGGACAGTTACCTTACTGCTGAACAAAATCCATTGATTGCTTACCGGTTATACTCTCTATTTTTATTTTCCAGACCCGAAGCTTCTTCAATGGCATTTCGGGAAAATCCCATTTTTTATCGGAATACTGCTCCATGATCCGTTTGAGTCCCTCAATTTTTCCTTCCTGGGAGACAAGTTCTTCAGCTTTTCCAAAACCAATTACACTTTGAAAAGAAAATGACCAGTTACAGGGTTTGTCCTCGTTAGTGACGAGCTTTACGTCGGATTCAAACTCAAAGCACACATTGCTGTTTACTGACAGCATATCCATTTTTTTGCCACTTCCGGTTGAGTGAAAATATAATGCTTCTCCATCATACCCGAACGATATCGGTACGATGTATGGGATATTATTTTGAGATAGCCCCAATCGGCACACTTCGCATTTTCTAATGATCTGTGAAATGTCTGTTTGATCCTGAATTTCTTTTTCTTTTCGTCTCATCGTGATCTCCAAAGATGTACTCGGTTTTTGTTTGAATATGCCACACTGTCAACCATAATGATCGATGCAGCAAGATTTCTACGATCCGGGGAATATACTACCTGCCATCTGGTTTTGTCAAAATATCCTGATTAGAACTTATTTTGTGGATTCAGCTGGGGCTGTGATTTTTATCAGCAAGTTCGAAAGTCAGGTCGAGGATATAACCTGGGAACAGTCGGTTCAGGCCGAAAACATGATAGTGCAGGTGTCCTGGATATACATTTATACTCTGCATGATAGTGGTTCGGTTAGGGTTGACTTGCCTTGCCGGAGGACTATATAGTAAATGGATGTGCTGTAAATAATCGTGAAATCTTATGATATACAGTGAAAAGACTGGAAAATTAACCACTGGAAGGCAATGATCTGCAAAACCCGTTTTAGATCTGCTTTTCAACTGACCCTGAAAGAGGAACGTGAGCATGTCTAAAATACCTACCCGCGAAGAAGCCTTTAACCTGCTGAAAAAATACAACCGGACTGAGAGCCTTGTCAAACATGGTTTAGCTGTGGAAGGAGTGATGAGGTACTGCGCTAGAAAATATAATGCAGATGAAGAACAGTGGGGAATAGTAGGGCTGATTCATGATCTGGACTATGAGCAATTTCCTGATCAACACTGTAAGAAATCAGAAGAAATTCTGAAAGAACATGATTGGCCGGAAGACTATATACGAGCGGTAGTGAGTCATGGATGGGGAATCTGTTCTGACGTTGAACCACAAAGTGAAATGGAGAAGGTGCTTTATGCCATTGATGAGCTGACCGGGCTTGTTACCACAACGGCACTTGTACGCCCTTCAAGAAGTGTGCTGGATATGAAGGCTAAATCTGTGAAGAAAAAATGGAAAGATAAGCGGTTTGCAGCGGGGGTGGATCGGTCAATTATTGAAAAAGGTGCAGAACTGCTTGGAGTTCAGGTATCAGATTTAATCCAGGATACCATCATGGGAATGCGTGAGGTGGCGGAGGAGATTGGTTTGAAGGGTGATGTTGCCGAATAATATAATATTTTGATGCTGAACGCAATTTTCATATAAATGTTACCCACCAAATCAGGATGACAAAGATGAAAGACGATATCCGATTACTCAGATTGCAGACATTATCAGATGAGATGAGGCAGCAACTGCTGCTGCGGACTGAAAGCGATCTCGGGGAATATCTCGATAAAGCGAAATTGATCATTGAAGCAGTTAAAAAGGAAGGAGACAGGGCACTGGTTCGTTTCTGCCGGGATTTTGACAAGGCTCCCCTGGAGTTGAACACGATCAGGGTCAGTGAACAGGAATTTGCCCAGGCACAGGCCGCGGTGTCCCAGGATCTTATTGAGGCAATACGTTTTGCGACTCAAAGTATCAGCAAATTCCACCAGTCCCAGATGGTGGAGCCGATGCGGATGGAGGAAACTCGACCGGGAGTGTTCTGCGGCGAAAAAATTGCTCCGATCCCTTCAGTGGCCTGTTATGTGCCCAGGGGCAAAGGTTCTTTTCCAAGTGTGCTCATGATGACAACCATACCTGCAGTGGTTGCCGGAGTTGGCAGGGTCTGTGTACTCACTCCGCCCGGACCTGATGGCCGTGTAGACGACGCAACCCTGTTTGCAGCCAGAGAAGTTGGCATCACCGAGGTCTATAAATGTGGAGGTGCCCAGGCTGTTGCGGCGGTCGCCTTTGGTACGGAAACTGTTCCCAGGGTTGATAAAATTGTTGGCCCGGGTAGCCCGTGGGTCGTTGCCGCTAAACGTTTACTCGCAGATGTTATCGACCCGGGCACCCCTGCCGGGCCCAGTGAATCCATCGTATTTGCAGACAGTTCTGCAAACGGAGCTCTGGCTGGGCTTGATCTGATTATCGAGTCGGAACATGGTCCGGATTCCTCCGCCTACCTTGTGACCGACAGTGAAAAGGTCGCCCGGGCAGCGATGCAGGCAATTCCGGAATACTGGCAGATGCTGGGGGAAACCAGGCGATCGTACTCGCAGGCTGTTCTCAGCGGTCCCCGGGGAGGGGTCATCCTCGCCGAAAACAGTCAGGACTGTATCGACTTCATTAATGACTACGCCCCCGAGCACCTGATGATTCACAGCAGTGAACCTTTCGCCTATCTCGGTTCAATTACCAATGCGGGTGAGATTCTGCTTGGCGAGAATACGCCCTTATCTCTTGGCAACTATGTGCTGGGCCCCAACGCTGTGCTGCCGACATCCGGTGCTGCTCGAATCCATTCACCCCTTGGTGTCTCTGATTTTCTCAAAGCAACAGGCATAGGGTACGTCACCTCGCCCGCATATGAAACTCTGGCAAAACATGCCCATACCCTGGCTAAATATGAAGGTTTTGATGGACATGCCCTTGCCGTTTCCGAACTGCGAAACAGGCTCAGGCAACAAAAGGAATCAGATCGATGAGTACAGGCAGAGCCATACCCGATGTTGCTTCCGACTTTACTCTGGCAGGAAAAAAGGCCCTGGTCACTGGAGCCTCAGGCGGTATAGGCAGGGCCCTTGCGATGGGGCTTGCCCGGGCCGGTGCCCATGTTATTCTTGCGGGCAGAAATAAGGCACAACTCATCTCTGTTGCCGGGGAATTCCACGCCGACTGGGCTGAGCCAACTGTGCTGCAGCTTGATGTGACAGCATTCGAAACTTCTCCTGAAATTATGGAAACATGCTGCCGGAAAATCGGAGGGCTGGATATTCTGGTGAACAATGCCGGTTATGAATGTGTCGCTGATTCACTGGAAGTAACGCCTTCCCTCTGGGATACTATCCTTGATACCAACCTGAAAGGTGCATTCTTCATGGCTCAGACCGCAGCCAGACTCATGCTGGCAGATAGTGGTGGCAGCATCGTTAATGTCTGTTCCCTGAGTTCCAGCGTCGGCATTCCTACAGCAGTCCCATACACCAGTTCTAAAAGCGGTCTTTTAGGGTTAACCCGCTCCCTTTCCTCGGAATGGGCTCCGCAAGGTATTCGAGTCAATGCTATTGCGCCGGGTTATTTCCGCACTGCAATGACAGATGCTTTTTTCCAGGATACAGATTGGGCAGAGGCCATGCTTGCTAAAATTCCACTTGGTCGATTCGGTCAGGTGGAAGATCTTGTTGGCACCGTAGTTTTTTTCTGCAGTCCTGCAGCAGCGTACATTACCGGGCAGATGTTAACCATTGACGGAGGTTATCTGGCGTCCATTTAGCACGTTACTCCCGAAAATATCTCATAAAAAACGAGAAAAACTGTGACCTCTGGGGCGAGAGAATGTACCCTGGGAGCATTAAATTCAATCCCGACTTCCCGTTGATCGGGGTTAGAAAATAGTTGTTTATCAACGCAGTAAGGACAGAATCCGTGGAAAACAGCCCTCCTCTGGTGGAACTCATTGATGTCTCCAAACGTTTTGGAAGGTTTATCGCCGTCGACAATGCAAACTTTTCCCTGGCAAAGGGATCGGTGTTGACTATCCTCGGTCCCAGCGGCTGTGGGAAAACCACTCTGCTCCGGATGATTGCCGGTTTCGAATCGCCAACCAGTGGTGAAATCCGTATTAATGGCGAGCCCGTCCAGGCAGTGCCGCCATATCGGCGCTCAATTGGTATGGTTTTCCAGAATCTGGCCCTGTTTCCCCATATGACCGCCGGTGAAAATGTTACTTATCCGCTCAAAATGCGCCGGTTTCCTCCGCAGGATATTCCCGAGCTTGTTGAGCGATATCTTGGTATCGTGCGATTGACCGGCATGAAAGATCGACGAATCCACGAGTTATCCGGAGGACAGCAGCAGCGGGTGGCCATTGCCCGTGCTCTCTCTTTCAACCCCGACCTGCTCCTTCTTGATGAACCTCTTTCAGCACTGGATAAGAAACTCAGGGAGGAAATGCAGCTGGAATTCAGACGGATTCAACAGAAAATCGGCGTCACCACTATTAATGTGACCCATGACCAGCGAGAGGCTCTGGTAATGTCGGATGAGATAATAGTTATGGCCGATGGTGCCATCCAGCAATCAGCTGACCCGGTATCTCTGTATCGTCATCCCAGCAATATGTTTGTTGCCAGCTTCATTGGCTTGACCTCCCTGGTGAAAGGCACGGTGGTCCAGACCGAAGGAACCACCGTGGAGTTCAATGTGGATTCCACCATCCTGTGTGGTAACGCCGGCAGCAGATTTGAAGTTGGTCAGTCAGTTGAAGGAGCCATTCGAGCTGAACAGGTACGGATTCATCCGGAACAGACCAGACCTGAAGAGATGGACAATGTTCTGGAGGGGGTAGTAAGTGAACAGATTTTTGAAGGCGACAGAATGGTATATCAGGTTCAATGCCCTTCCCTTGGCTCGACCCCTATATTCGTTTTCGACCATGATCCAACTCACCACGTTTTGCACAGGAAAGGTGATTCTGTGGTGCTGAGCTGGAACGTAAGGGATCTGCTTGTGTATCCGTGCCGGTAAATTTTTACAGCAAAACAACCCATAAACAACTTAACCCAGGAGGATTATCATGGAGAACAAACACCCAAACAACCCGAGCCTGAACAGACGGGATTTTCTGACTACTTCTGCAATGCTTGCCGGAGGAATAATGTTGGGGCCTGGCCTGGCCTGGGCCGATCAGAAAAAACCCAAAGAAATCATTGTCCGGGCCTGGGGTGGATCCTGGGGTGATGCCCTCAAAGCAGGGGTTGCCGATGGCTTCACCAAAGCCACCGGAATTAAGGTACGGCTTGACTTCACTGAAGATAATGAAATCAAACCTAAAATCTGGGCAGCAATTGATCAGGGGCGGGTGCCGCCAATTCATGTGAACTGGGATACCACCACCAACGCAACCATCTCGGCTCTGCGGGGGGTGACGGTGGATCTCAGTGACCTGAGTAACTTGAAAGGACTGCTTCCCCTGGCCAAACCTGTCGGCCTCAAAGGCTATCCCCTGGTAAACACCTACGCCTATGTCTATGTCTGTGCGTATCGTCCCGAGGCCTTCCCTGATGGACCGCCTCAGTCCTGGAACGTGATGCTTGACCCGAAGTTCAAGCGGAGAGTAGCTCTGTATGATGATGGTATAGGCTTCAACCCGATTTCTGTTATTGCCGGCGGAGGTACTTTTAAAGACATCCCGGACAACATGGAACCGGGTTATGAGTTCTACCGCAAGTTAAAAGCCAATAAACCTCTGCTCGGAGAAGATGCGGATTTTACCACATGGTTCCAGAAGGGAGAGATTGACCTGGCCTGCACCATCAGCGTCAATGCCCGCGCCGCTAAACAGAGCGGGATAGACGTGGCATGGACAGTCCCGAAGGAGGGATGCAAGGTGGATACGGACGGGTTGTGGATCCCCAGGGGATTACCTGCTAACGAGGAATACTGGGCCAAGGAATTCATTAACTTTGCTCTCACTAAAGAGGCTCAGCAAAAGTGGTGCTCAATGCTCGGTCTTCCTCCTGTTTTTCCTGGTATTGATCCTCCTGCTGATCTGGTCGGGGACGTCTCTTATCCTACCAAACCTGAAGATTTTGAAAAACTTATCCGGGTTCCGTCCAAGGTACTCGTGGAAAATCAGCCAAAATGGTTTGCCAAGTTTAACGAAATTTTTCAGGGATGATTCCTTCCGCCCCGGTTCTCTTGCAGTACCGGGGTTATTATTAACAGACAGATATTCCCTTGACATCAGTTAAACAATCCTCTCACTTTCCAATTAAATGGCGTCTTTTAGATGCTGCCGAGCGGGTCGCCGCTTTGGTCTGGCCTCGACAACTGCACTCATACACCGGTTACCTGCTTCTGGTGCCGGCACTGCTACTGGTGTTTGTCCTGGTTATCGGTCTTATCTATATTGGCGGCTACAGCCTGCATGAACTGGATCTTGCCAACTACAGACTGAAAGAATCTTTCAGTCTGACCAACTACTATACAGCGGTGACCAGTACTACCTATCGGACTGTAGTTTTGCGTTCGCTTTATGGTTCGTTTCTGGTAACGGTAATTACCATTTTTCTTGCCTTTCCCTACGCCTATCTCATGGTAAGGGCAAGAGAGGCCATGACCAGAAAATTTCTGCTGATCAGCCTCTTCCTGCCTTTTTTCATCGGTCAGATCGTTCGTGCCTATGGCTGGCTCATTATTCTCGGCAAAGAGGGACTGCTGAATAATATTGTCACTTTCTTTGGATTTTCTCCGCTGGAACTCATTTATAATTACCCCGCCGTGATTCTCGGCCTGATCCAGTATATGCTGCCTTTTGCTGTCCTGCTGCTTGCCCCGGCTATTACCGCCATCAACAGAGATATGGAACTGGCCTCCGAGAGCCTGGGGGCACATTGGATCCAGACCTTCATCCATATTGTCCTTCCAATGGCAAAACCAGGCCTTATCGGTTCATCCGTCGTGGTCTTCACTTTGACCCTGACAGACTTTGCCATGCCCGAGATCCTTGGCGGCGGGACTACTGACTTTATTGCCAACTCCATTTATGACGGTTTCTTTCAGTTGTCTAACTCCGGCCTTGGAGCAGCTCTTTCCATGATCCTGGTTACCCTGGGCACCGCCTTTGTGGTGGTGATTTTTTCCATTGCCGGCACCGGCACACTCGGTTTTTCCAGGAGGTCAAAATGACCGGTACCAGGAGTAAATCCTTTGTTTTATGGGCGATTGTCTGGTTTGACCTGATTCTGCTCAGTCTGCCAACTATCATTATTATTGGTGCCTCGTTTACCACCGGTGATATTGTCCAGTTTCCGCCGGAGGGCTTCTCTTTAAAATGGTACGGTAAGCTCTGGCTCCTCGACGATTTCAAGGCCGCATTTTTCAGGACCCTCTATGTCTCACTTATCTGTACCGCGGTGAGTATCCCGGCCGGAACCCTGGCAGCCATCGGCCTGGCCAGATATCGTATCCACTTCCAGACAAGCCTCCAGGTCTATCTCCTCCTGCCCTTCACCATTCCCCTGGTGGTATCCGGTCTGGGCATGATGATTTTTTTCGGTGACATCCGGATCCTCGGCCAGTTATGGCCGGTGGGGATCAGTCTCTGCATAATCAATCTCCCTTTCATGATCTGGGCTGTCAGCGCTTCAGTCAACGGCCTTGACTATCAGTTGGAGAATGCTGCGGCTAATTGCGGTGCCCCTCCTCTGCAGGGTTTTCTCACGGTAACCCTGCCCGGGGTCATGCCCGGAGTTATTACCGGAGCATTGCTGATGTTTATTTTGGCCTTTAATGAATTCCTGGTCAGCCTTTTTCTCACCGATGCGCGGACTGTTACTCTGCCGGTCTCAATTTACAATTCCATTCGCAGCGTCATAACACCTGATCTTGCTGCTGTGTCGGTTGTATATATAGTCATAGCCTTTATAGCGGTTCTTCTGCTGGACAAACTGGTTGGCCTTGAGCTTTTTTTAAAATCGAAATAGGAACTATATCGATGAAGACTATCAAGCTTGAATATGGACAGGTAACACACAAACAAATCTCAACACCCAATCACTTTATAAGTCATATGGTGGAGCATATTGCCTGGCGTATGGGATGTTCTATTGTACTTGAATGGGACGATGAGGACTGGAAGGGTCTTGGTGTCGCTTTAGCTGAGGCCATTGGCAGATTTTCCCCCAGGAAGAGAGAGGCAGCAGCTCTGGGTATGATTGATGACGGTAGTGCTGAGATAGCGGTAGAGTTAGACGCCGCTGCATGTTTGAAGCTGGAATCAACGGCCGGAATCGATACTGATTATTTTATTTCCCTGCGGTGCGAACAGCTCAAATCAGGCAGCCCACTGGTTGAACTCCTCAACGGTATAGCTCTGGGACTCGATGGTCAGATTACGGTCCTGGTCTGCAGCCTCAGCGACCCTCACCATACCTGGGAGGGAATCTTTCGCGGAGTTGGAACGGCCCTGCACCATATATATGCTCCTCTTCAACCAGCTGAGAAATTTTCCTCCAGAGAAGGTGCAGGTTCGAATCAAGAGGGAATCGAGATCATTCGCTGTTCCTGCATGACTGCTGAAACAGCACGTCAGACTGCGGAAAGTGAGCTTCTGGTGAATATCGATTTTAATGGTCCGGCTGGTGCCACTTTTGTGTTTAAAGGAACAGCTATCGATCATTTTTCCGGCAGTGAAGCCCTGGCAGGTCTGCAAACCCTGCTCAACATAATTGCATCTACCTGCGGCTTTAATATGAAAGCTGTCTTTACTGACAGGGCATTGAGTTCACGCCAAGTGTTGTTGTGTTTTACGTTTGTTTTTATATGGAGGGTTTTGCTGGAAATCCTGGTTATGCGAATGGTAGAC
>DAOVUU010000191.1 GCA_030632405.1 Desulfobulbaceae bacterium
ACCAAGGCCATGAGCAATCCTTTCGTGCTAAAAATATCAACAAGCCCTGCAATTCTTAATACGCCAGATTTAATAAGGTTTTTCATTCTGGAATTTATCGTGGGATTTGAGATGTCAAGTTTTTCAACTAGCTTCTTGACCGGCATCCGTCCGTCTTCACTCAGAAGGCGGATGAGTTTTTTATCCAGATCATCAAGATTCTTCGCCTTTATGGAGTTCATTTCCTGTCCTTTCCTGCCCTCAAAACATTCGAGGCACTGTTGAGATATGCCGTTAGGCATCACTTTGGTGATGTCGAATAAAAATTTCTTCGACCGAAAACCACAGTCCTTGTCGACTCAGGCCTAACCTGACGGCACGCTAATCTGTAGTGGTCACCTTCTCACCGTTAATTATTTATGTAAAAATCATACTACATATTTTTTATATACTAAAGATTATCTCCGCATATATTTTAACTTTTTAAAGATAAACCCACATTTATACCACAAACGGCTGCGTGTCAATCATAAATTTAAAATATCGGGAACCTGTCCCAAAACTTTCGCCACTAGCGGGGTTGTTGACCTATTTGATCCAATTAGGCAGAAGAAACTGCTTTCTGTGGCTCAAATGATAAAGACTCTCTGGCAACAAATTTGCAGGTGCTTTACGAGGAACTGCAGCCCGACGCAGCCGACAGCTGCTATGTGATGAGGCTTGAGAAGGAGCAGAATTCGATCACGAGAACCAAAGAGGAATTTCCCGCGCGGAGCTACAACATTTCCGAAACGTGGGTGAGGGCGATGATGGCGGCAATATACTGCCGTTTCTTCAAGGTTCCAGGGACATTCGAGCCGCCGAATGAGACAATCGACGGGGACGTCGTGGAGGCGGTGTTGGATAGTCTAATCGGCAGGACTGAGAAATCGAAGAACAAATCCGATTCCTACCATCCTAAGTCGCGTGAGGATGGTCACCCGGCATCAATGTTGAAGCCCAGGTCTGTGGTTTCACTGGAGGAGATTGTGATGCTCTCGCACCGGAAATCGTCAAGGCGATAGTAGAGTTACGCAAGGATGAGCACATGACCCTGTGAACCCGGCCCTTTGGCAGCCAGGGACGCGGCGGACCGAAATGTAACGAGAGCGAGGATGTCACCACTGTGGCAATTCGATTCCGTCCCACCGGGAAGTTCCTGGGACTTCTCCGAGGTGCACGGCCTCAAGTTTCGGGGCAAAGGTAACCATGGCTACACATACACGGCCCGAGAGAACTATTTCCCAGAGGAGTACGACTTCCTCTCCGTCTTCCAAATAGTTACTATCTGTCCGGTGCCCATGATCCTAACACCGTACCTCATGGAGAAATTAATTGGCAATCTTAACTCTGTCCGTGAAAATGGTATTTGAGGTTCTTACTGTTAAGTTTAAATTGATTTTGTCCAAAAAACTATCCTAAAAGGAGCATATTGGCACGTTTTAAAAATAAATTACGTCCAAAAAATCAGCTGCAAATGCAGCACTCTGAATTATTGATGGATCCAGAATCTGCGTAACAAAAATAAAATCAAATTACTGGAGTTTTGGAGCAATTACAGCAGGGGAATAAGATGGGGAAATATACCGGGAATATGGTAACTCCTTGGTAACAAAAAAAGTTAAATCTTTAAACAACACCTTAATTGTAACCATCGGTCTGTTTCACCTTGAATAAGTATCAAAAAAGGTCGTTGTCGAGAATCAAGGAGGAAAGGGAGATCATACCGATAAGTTCGCCTTTGTCCTCAACCGGTGCCCTGCGTATACCTGCCCGGTAAAGCAGGCGGGCCCCGTAGCGAATGTCCATATCTGCAGGCACAGTGATAATGGGTTTAGTCATGATCTCATATACATGAACTTCATTTGGGGAGCGGCCCGGTATTATAACTCCTTTAATGAAATCCTGTACCACCAGTATGCCCCAGGCGTCATTTGCATGCCGTTTTTTGATAAGCAGTGCCGATGTTTTTTCAGAGCGCATCATGGCGGAAGCCTCACTGGCTGTGGCCATGCCGTCAATGGATATAATCCTTTTATGCATGACATCTCTTGCCCGTATTATTGAGGTGCTGTAAGGTACCATTTTTTTACTCTCCTAAAAGTAACTTTCACGAACTTCTTCTTTAAATTTTTCAATCTGGCTTTCCAGTCCCACGACATGTTCAACCGGGACCACAAAGGCAATACCCGTTCCCGGTTTATGAAACTCCCCGGTTTTCTGTATGGTTTCCAAAATTTTAGTAACGATATGCTCTTCAACAAGAAGCATAATGATATCTGTCTGTGCCTCAAGTGAGAGGCCAAAAAATGTTTTTGCTTCGTTGATGCCTGTCCCCCTGGCAGGGATAATTGTGGCACCCGTTGCACCTGCATTTTTTGCAGCATCGACAATATTGTCGGTGATATCGGCCTTTACCGAGGCTAAGATTAGTTTAAAGCGCATTACTTTTCTCCGTGGGTTTCTTTCGTTGTGTGGACCATTGCATAAACTGGGCATAGCCCATGACAGTGATGATTGGAAAAAGGCTGGCAAAAGCAATAAGCCCAAAACCATCGAGGGCCGGATTTCGTCCCGGTACTGTTGCAGCAAGGCCGAGGCCAAGTGTTGCTACCAGCGGTACCGTCACTGTTGAGGTTGTCACCCCTCCGGAATCATAGGCCAGAGCAATGATGCTTTTGGGGGCAAATATGGTTTGTACCGTTACTATCATGTAGCCGATGAGGATGTATATGTGCAATGGCGTGCCGGTAATAATACGAAATACTCCAAGGCTTATACCAAAAGAGACTCCTACGGCAACGGTGATTCTCAGACCCCATTGACTGATTGTTCCGGCTGAGACCATGCTTGCCTTATAGGCGACCGCAATGAGAGATGGTTCGGCGATTGTGGTCGCAAATCCGATCATGGCTGCAAAAAGATATACCCAGCCGTAATCTTTCCAATCCAACTGTGTAACAGCTTTCTGGGTGGCATGGATAAAGGCGGGATCGGAGAGCTGGGTTGCCATGATTTTACCCAGTGGAAAAAGAGCTTTTTCCAGTCCTGCCAGAAACAGTGCCAGCCCGATGACAACATATATGCCACCGAGAACAAGGCGACGCGGGTGGGTAAAGGGCTTGCGAAGAACAAGGAGCTGGAAAACGATGATAAGAACAACAATCGGCAGCACATCTCTGCAGGTAGAAAGCAGTGTCATGCTGAGATCGTATATGAATTCCACAGAAACAGGACCCCCTTTTATCCGAAAATAATAAGCCCGTATCCCATTACAAATATCATGGGGAGAAGAGAGGCAAAGGCGATAAGTCCAAAACCGTCAACAAGAGGGTTTCGTCCTCTGATGGTTGATGCCAGTCCAACTCCCAGAGCTGCTACCAGGGGCACAGTGATGGTGGAAGTAGTGACGCCACCCGCATCGTATGCGATGCCGATAATTTCTTTTGGAGCAATAAAGGTCATCAACATAACAACAACATATCCGCCTATGATCAGGTAATGAACGGGCCAGCCTAGAATGATGCGCATGACACCGATCAGGATGGCCAACCCTACGGAAAATGCGACAGACATGCGAAGACCGAAAGCATATTGATTCAGGGCGCTCTGGCTTTGGTCAATAAGCCCCCCCTGACCGGCAATTTTTGCTGCCTCAGCAGCCACTGCTATAAGAGCAGGTTCAGCAACGGTAGTTGAAAAGCCAAGGGTAAAGGCAAATAAGAGGAGCCAGAAGAGGCTGCCCTTCCTGGCCAAGGCGTGAGCCATTGCCTCACCAATGGGAAACAGACCCATCTCCAATCCCTGGATAAAGAGAGTGAGCCCTGCCACAACCAGTAGGCCGCCGAAGAGAACTTCTGCCATTTGCGGCAGTGGCTGTCTCAGGACAAGAATCTGGAAAAAGGTGATAACAGCAATAATGGGCAGGAGATCGGTGAATGAACTTTTAAGCTTTTTCAGAATTATGGAAAGGACCATCGTTGTCCCCGGCTGCAGTGCGTTATTATGCTCCTAACTTCTGTCTATTACTGTTTCGTTGTTCCTTAATTGTTCAGTAATTCGTCAAATTTTGCAACTCTTTCTTTGATTTTAGAATTTCACATATTTTTGTCAGTAACTTTCAGGTTGAGATGTGTTTTAACGTATAGAAACATAATGGAACAATATGAGACGTATCTTGGGCTTATGTTTCATTACGTTTTGAAGTGTTTCTTGTGTGGCTGTTCTGGTATCCGGTGAAATCACTGTGTAACCTGTGGTGTCTGCATGAAAACAATATTGACGTGGTGTTGGCATGCAAGTTGCTATAATTGAAGTAAAAGAGAGTTTAGTGCCCCAGAGGAGTATACGTAGTTTAACGGAATAATTTTCCGCAGTTTTTCCAATAGCCCCTTGGAGGGTTTAAAAAGGGCAGAAAATTATTTTCAGGTTACCAAGAAAGGAGTGCAAAATGTCATCCATAGCCCTGTTTTTCAGCAAATTTACTAATGAGGATGAAATCAGACAGAAGCTGTCTTCAGCGCTTAATCTGCCAATTGTAGATGATGCCGAGATACTCGGCACTGTTTGTGGGAAAAAACGTACAACCCGAAACAAACTGGAACAGGCAATGCACAGGAAAACGTCTGTTTTTAACCAGTTTACCCTGGAGAGAGAGCGAAGTGTTGCTCATCTAAAGTATGCACTCGCAGAAAAATTAGGACAAAGAGAGACTGGGATATATTGCGGTTATACCACTCTGCTGATCCCCCATGATATAACCCATGTCTTAAAGGTACTTGTCATTGATAATCATGATTTGAGGGTTCAGAGAGCAGTTAAGGAAGGCCTTTCTGAAAGAGAAGCTGTAAAGGTTATCAGGACAGAGGATCTCAATGCCCATGGCTGGTCCGCTTTTTTGTATAATAAAGAGGCGTTTGATAAATCGTTGTTTGATATTGTTATCCCGGTTGGAGTGAAGAGCGGAGATGAAGTAGTTGCCCTCATCAATCAGAATTACAAAAAAACTGCGATTCTTGAAACATCAGAATCTCTGCAGGCTATCAATGATCTGGCGCTCTCCGCCGAGGTCGAACTTGCGTTGCTTTACAAGGGACAGAAAATGGATGTGGAGGTAAGAAATCATCGTGTTTCAATAAAGGTTAATAAAAGCGCTTTCAGTTTTGCAAATCTTACTGCAAAATTATCTGAAATTGCTGGTTCTGTTCCTGGTGTCGAGGGTGTCGAAGTATTAAAGGGAAAAGGTTATCAGACATCAGTTTATCGGGATCAGCATTTTGAACTGCCTCCTAAAGTGCTGCTTGTTGATGATGAGAAAGAATACGTGGAGACCTTGTCCGAACGCCTGGTGACCCGCAATGTCGGGTCGTATGCTGTTTTTGATGGCCAGGAAGCCCTCGATTTTATAGATGGTGATCAACCCGATGTTATGATTCTGGATCTGAAAATGCCCGGTATCAATGGAATTGAAGTATTGAAACAGACGAAAAAATCAAACCCCAATATTGAAGTTATTATTTTAACAGGCCACGGTTCAGAGACTGATCGTGAGACATGCATGAATCTTGGTGCATATGCCTATCTACAGAAACCTGCAGATATTGAAAAGCTGTCTTCAACTATTGCAGAAGCATACAAAAAGATAGAT
>DAOVUU010000314.1 GCA_030632405.1 Desulfobulbaceae bacterium
CAGCAGGCCGCTGTTGCCCCTGCGGCGATTGTTCCGAAATATGACAGGCAGGCAAAAGAGATTGTAGTTGATACAGATCTCTACTCGGTAGTGATTTCCGAAGATGGCGGGGCGATGAAGAGCTTCAGGCTGAAAAAACATCGTGAGAGTAGTGATAAGAATTCTCCGGGAATGGAACTTGTACAGACTGATGGCAGCCAGGGCTTTCCCCTCGATTTTTCATGGGGAAGCGCACTTGGCAGCCGGGTTCTCTATGACAGTAAAAAACAGCATATAGGACTCTCTGCTGCCAGGAACAGTGAAGAGCTTCGCCTGACATCACAGGCTGTTAACGGCTTGTCCATCGAACGGATATACACTTTTGATAACAGTAGTTATCTGATTGATTTGACGGTCATAGTGAAAAATCAATCAGCGAATGCTCTGCAGGGGCTTCCTCAGTTACAGCAGATGAATACACCCTTTGCAGGGGTTTCAAGTCCCGCAAACAGATTTTTGTTCAGTGGTCCGGCAGCGTTTATTAATGGAGCCCTCGAGGAAATTAAGTTTGATGATTTTGAAGAGGGGCCCAAAACGATCCAGGGTGCAATTGACTGGGTTGGCTATGAGGGCAACTACTTTCTTTGCGGGATAGTACCGATTGACGGAGCGGGGACTACATTTACAATGCAGGGCAATGAAGCCCTTACCAGGATGCAGCTTTCAGGTAATCTGGATACGCTTCAGGCCGGAGGGGTAAAGGAGTATAGATACCATGTCTATTATGGCCCGAAGAAGCTTTCGATGCTGGATGACATTGGCTTCAATCTGAGTGAATCGGTCAATTTCGGCTGGTTCGATATTATTGCCAAGCCGACTCTATGGGTTCTGAATAAATTTTATTCTGTTTTTCATAATTATGGGATTGCCATTATTCTGGTGACTGTTCTGTTTAAAGCTGTTTTCTGGCCGATTACCCAGAAGGGTATGAAATCCATGAAAAACATGCAGAAACTGCAACCGAAAATGGCAAAGATCAAAGAAAAGTATAAAGGTGATCCGACAAAAATGAACCAGGAGGTGATGGCTATGTATAAAACATACAAGGTCAATCCTCTTGGCGGCTGTCTGCCAATGGTGCTGCAGATTCCCGTGTTTTTTGCTCTCTATAAGGTGCTGCTGCAAAGTATTGAACTGAGACATGCACCGTTTATGCTCTGGATCACCGATCTTGCGGCACCCGACAGATTATGGATCGGTATTGATCTTCCCTATGTGGGCGGGTTACCGGTACTCACATTACTCATGGGGGCATCCATGTTTCTGCAGCAGAAAATGTCACCGTCCACTGCCGATCCGACCCAGGCAAAAATCATGATGTTTTTGCCCGTAGTCTTCACGTTCATGTTTCTCAACTTTGCCTCCGGCCTTGTTCTCTACTGGTTTATTAATAATCTGCTGTCCATTCTCCAGCAGGTTATTATTAACCGCGATACAAAATCAAAAACGGTGGCCAAGACTTGAGGGACAGCTGTTAAGCAATTACAAGGAAATTCAATGTCTGTAAATAAAAGAGATTTTTACGCAAAAGAAGTACCTGAAGCAATTAAAAAAGCGTGTGAAACCTTAGAGGTCCCCCAGGAACAACTCGAAATTGAGGTTATTGAAACCGGTTCGACGGGTATTTTTGGCCTGATCAGAAAAAAAGCGCATATCCGGGCTCAGGTAAAATCTGTAGTTGAAGAATCTGTTGAGGAAATATTCAACGTTGAGACTCTCAAGCCTCAGGCTCCCCTCGCCGGGGAGAAAGAGCAGAAAGATGAAGTGAAGAAAGAACCGGAAAAAATCAAAGAAGAAATCAAAGAAGAAATTGTAGAAATAACTGAAGAAGTGGTTGAAGAGGTAATCGATGATACACCTCAGGAGGCAAGTGAAGAAAGTCTCCTGCTTCTCAAAAATGAACTGCTCAATATAGTCGAACTAATGGGCTTTCCATCCACGGTAAGTGTAGAGGCAAAAGGGCTTTCTGTGCAGTGTGTGTTGAGTGGTGAGTATGAAGAGAAGCTCACAGGGCCTGAAGGAAAAACCCTGGACAGCCTGCAGTATCTGATGCGTAAGATCGTGACCAAAAAGGTGCCTGAACGCTTGAAATTAACTGTCGATGTTGGCAATTTCAGGGAGAAACGGCAGGAAGAACTCAAGGTCAGGGCAGTTGAACTGGCGGTCATGGTCAAAGAAGATGGCAAGACCCAGGTTATTCCTGCTCTTAATCCTTCGGAAAGAAGAGTCATTCATATGGCTCTTCAGGAGGACAAGGAGATCCGCAGCCGCTCTGTCGGAGATGGTCTATTTAAAAAAATCCTCATTTTTAAGCCTGGAAAAGCCAATAAAAGCGGACGCAAGCGTCCTCAGTCCCGCGGCCGCAGAGGAAAGAATTCCCAACCCAAAAAGCCAAATGAGGATTCTTAGTTTTGTGTCAACTCTGAACCGTCATTCCCGTGCAGGCGGGAGTCCAGGAGCAAGAGACTTTCTACTCTTCTCCTGACCACCGTCATTCCCGCGCAGGCGGGAATCCAGGTACAGCTAATGCGATTGGGTTATATAATGTTTACGAGGAATCAAGGTTAACTGGTGTTCCAAGACGACACAATAACAGCCATTTCAACCCCGCCAGGAGCCGGCGGCATAGGCATCATAAGAATAAGCGGCCCCCAATCTCTCCCCATCCTAAAAACTGTCTTCGCAGCAAAGGACCCCACCTGTTCCTTTTCCAGCCACCACCTCTATTACGGACACATTCAGTGCCCAGCCGACAACAAAACCTTAGACGAAGTCCTCGCTGTCTACATGGCCGCCCCCAAAACATACACCCGCGAAGATATAGTTGAGATCCATTGCCACGGCAGTTTTCTGGTCCTCCAGAGTGTCCTTGAGTTGCTCATGGTGCAGGGCGCAAGGCTCGCCGATCCCGGAGAATTCACCAAGCGCGCCTTCCTCAATGGCCGCATTGACCTTACTCAGGCTGAGGCGGTTATCGATGTCCTGGCTGCCAAAACCCGCAAAGGTGTCGATCTTGCCCAGGAGCAGCTCTCAGGTACCCTTTATAAGAGGATTGAGCCGATAAGAAAAAGCCTGATCCATATGCGGGCAATCATCGAAGTGGCTATTGATTTCCCCGATGAAGATGTGGAAATCTTGGACCATACTAATCTCATCCGACAGATGGGAGAGGAGGTTAACAAACCCATCTCTTATCTCCTTAAGCAGGCGGACCAGGGACGAATTTACCGCGAAGGAATAACCGTTGTCATTGCAGGACTCCCCAATGTAGGTAAATCAAGCCTGCTGAACACTATTCTGCAGGAAGAAAGAGCCCTTGTCACATCTGTCCCTGGGACCACCAGGGATTCCATCGAAGAGTATGTCGATATCAAAGGTATGCCCGTAAGGCTAATCGATACAGCCGGAATCAGGGAGCAGGCCGATGAAGTTGAGGGGCTTGGCATCAAACGGGCAAAAGAGTTGATCAATAAGGCGGATCTGGTCCTTTTTATGATCGATGGGGCTCGTGCACTTACCGATGCGGACAGGCGCCTCTATGAGACAGTCTCTCATAAACCGATTCTGCAGGTGATAAGTAAAATTGACCTCTGTGACGTCAACCCAGAGAGTCTTCCCACTCTGGGTGAACCGGATCGTTCCATCAGAATTTCGGCAAAAAAACAGGTAGGTATAGATGAATTAAAGCAGAAAATATTTGATATCATCACCACCGGTCTTGAACAGTGGGAAGAGGGAGGATGTGCTCCTAATATCAGACATAAACATGCCCTCCTTGGTGCACAGGAGGCCGGAACGAGAGCCCTGAATGCCCTCCACACCGGCCTTACCAGCGACCTCATTGCTGTGGATCTTCAGGACTGCCTGGATAAATTAAGTGATATCGTTGGAGAGACAACTACTGAAGATATACTGGATGTTATATTTGCTGAGTTCTGTTTGGGGAAGTAGAAAAACAGGCTGAAGGCTGGGAAGGGCAGGCTGAAGGCTGAAGGTACTGCAACTACAACTGCAGGTTGAAGGTAGGGGAGGACACTATTAGAAATCATATAAAGC
>DAOVUU010000032.1 GCA_030632405.1 Desulfobulbaceae bacterium
GAAATCCAGGAACTTCTTGAGGAGGGTGAGGAACATGGATTGATATCCAGCCTGGAAGAAAAGATGATTTCATCTATCTTAGACTTCAGAGAAACACGAGCCAACGAAATTATGACACCGGCGGCGGAGGTTGTCTCTTTTGATGAGTCCGCTCCTATTGCCGAACTGATCGATATTGTAATAGACAACGGTTTAACTCGAATTCCGATATACAGGGATAACCCGGATCAGGTAATTGGTATTGTTCACGCCAAAGACCTGCTCGAGTTTTGTATTCGTCCACCGAAGGAAGAGGTGATCCTGGAAAAATATCTGAGACCCGTTTATTTTATCCCCGAAGCCAAACTGATAGTCGATCTGTTACCTGAATTCCAGAAACGTAAAGCGCATATGGCCATGGTTACCGATGAGTTTGGCACGATTCGAGGCCTGGTTACTCTCGAGGATATTCTGGAAGAGATTGTCGGTGAGATTGATGATGAATATGATCTTGAGCAGGATGATGTAGAGAAAATTGATCAGAATAAAGTGTTAGTCCACGCCAGGATCGATATAGAAAAAATTGAAGAGTATTTTGATCTTGAATTTTCAGAAGGACCCTATGAATCGGTTGGTGGTCTCGTTATTCATGCTTTGGGCCGTTTGGCCGTAGTGGGAGAAACCGTCGATGTCTCCGGATTGCGTTTCGAGGTTAAAAGTGCGAGTGACAGGCATCTTAAAAAAATCAAAATAAGTCGGCTTGTATCTGAATCGTAATGTGATCTGATTACTTTTGAAACCTGGCCTGACTTTCTAAATTACCAATAAGATATTTCCATCTTATTGTTTGTTTTAATCTCATCTAAATACGCCTCTGAAACCTGAATCTCACCAAGTTCAGAGGTGTTTTTAATTTTAACGATTCTTAAATTATCACGATCAATTCCTCGTGATGCCTTTATAGCCATGCAGACAGCTTCTTTTTCATGCCTGGCAAGCATCGGAATTTTAGAATCTTCTATTGATTTACAGGCAAGGCTGTTGGCATACATTGAGTCTAAATCCATTTCATCAAAGACATCTTTCAGCATAAAATCAAAAAGTCCCGCACCGATTGCGTTCCCATAGCTTTCTCTGGTCAAGCCCAGCAAAATCATCTTTCCAATTTTTGGTATTGGCATGATATATTTTTTTAGCATCGGGCTTCTGCCTATTACATTCGGGTCAAATCCAGCGCCTGAAATATTTTTCCCTATTTCCTCAACAATTAAAATATCTATATTATCGACCATGAGCCGGGGCATGTTGTTTTTACATATTTCAACAAGAGCTGATTCTCCTGCTACAAAATCTTTCCCTTTTATAGTTTCAATTTTGAGTGGCCTGCCGTATGCGTTTTCTACGATTCCTATGCCAAATGGGACATTTGCTTTTTCTTTTATTATTTCAGAAGCTTCAATGAGTACATCTGCAAAATATTCAGGGGCCACCTCATGTATTGCTGAGCAACCCTTATGGTTTCCAAGGCCAATAACAAGCATTTTTGACAGGCCGCTTTGTATTCTGCCGATAAAATCTGTATGAATTTTTATTCTGTTTATGGGAATAATATAATCGGCTCCAAGGGCAACGGAATCGAAATACACGGGTATTCCTTCCCCTGTTGTTCTGATTTTTTCAACCTCAACTGAACTGACGATGTCAATATCAAGGAACTTTTCAGTTATGTTAAGAGATGTTAAAATTTCAAGCTGACCTTCTTTTGTTCCATTTCCATGACTTCCCATTGCCGTGAGAATAAAAGGCTCTGCACCGGAGGTTTTTATATGGTCAACAACGGCTTTAACTACCAGGTCAAGTTTATGAATGCCGCGACTTCCAATGGCAATGGCCACCTTGTCACCTTTTTTAAACTTGACGGTGCTATTCATCTTTTCCAGTTGATTTGTCAAAGTATGGGTAACGTCGGTTAATTCATGATTATTGAATTTTTGTGTTACTCTGTACATTTTGGGGAATTTAATTTCTGTATCTTCTCTAAGTAATATTGCCATTTATCAATATCCAACGTTATATTTGAATTTACTTACAATAAAGTTTTATCATTACGATGCACCTTAGTACGCCAAAATAACAGAACATTTGCACGCCACATAAAGGAAGCCTTTTACTTAGCCATCCTGAAATTTTATTTATGGTTTTTACGCGTTTGTCGTATTTTACAAAATACAGTATGTAGATAAATACTAGGAGCTATTTGTACAAAAAACATTCTTTTTAGAAGAATACAGCCGTTTTCAAAAATGTTCATGGTGAGAAATATTTTATTCGTGGCTGCCGCGATAACCGGAATTTTAGTCTGGTTGTCATTTCCAGGTGGTGGTGAGTTATGGCCTCTTCTGTTTGTGGCTCTGGTTCCTCTGCTTGTTGTGATCCGCAAAGGTTCAGGCAGGGAGGCTGGACTGTGCGGTCTTGTTTCCGGCATTGTACACTTTCTTCTTCTGCTTTACTGGATTGTGACCGTTCTGGAACAGTATGGCAATCTGCACTGGACAATTTCTGCACTGGCACTTGTGGCACTTGCCCTCTATATGAGCATCTATCTTCTCATTTTTAGTGTTCTTGCCAGATACATATTTCTGTCTTTTCCGGCTGGAGTAGTGTTATGGCTGCTGCCCACGCTCTGGGTGGGCATTGACTGGCTGCGCGGTATTCTCTTTACCGGTTTCCCGTGGATGGATCTCGGTTATGGCCTCTGGGAAAAAACCGATCTTATTCAGATTGCCGATCTTTTAGGTCACCATGGGGTTACCTGGGCGATTGTTTTTACAAATAGCTTTCTGACAATTTTACTGACCCAAAAGCAGAGAGTCACCTCTGCTCTAATTCTTGCCTCGTCTTTTGTTCTGGTCTTTGGCAGCAGTGCACTCTATTCAAAACTGCGCATCACAGAGATCAGCACAATTATTTCGGATCATAATATAAAACGAATGAAGGTAGGTATTGTTCAGGGGAATATCGACCAGAGTCTCAAGTGGTCAGAATCACATCAGAAAGAGACAGTTGACAGATATCTGTCGCTTTCCCGCACTCTTTTTACTGAAAAACCAGTGGAACTCCTTGTCTGGCCGGAAACGGCGCTGCCGTTTTATCCACAGAATAATGAATATATGAGACTTCTGGAAGAAATGACTGCTGAATATGCTATTGCACTGCTGACCGGTGCTCCATGGTATGAAATCATAGATCGTAAGGCACGAAAGGTGGAGTTCTTCAACAGTGCTCTGCTCTTGGATCCTGCAGGACAGTTCAGCGGTAAATATTATAAGACACATCTCGTACCTTTCGGTGAATATGTACCGTTAAAGAAATTGTTGCCGTTTCTGGCTCCACTTGTCGAAGCTGCAGGTGATTTTTCTGCAGGGAAGGTTAAAGAGCCGCTGGTGTGGGGAGATGGTCGGATCGGTGTTTTGATCTGTTTTGAATCTGTATTTCCCGAAATTTCTAGAAAATGGGTTCGTTCCGGGGCAAATATGCTTGTTAATCTGACCAATGATGCCTGGTATGGCAGGTCAAGTGCCCCTCATCATTCTCTGGCCATGTCGGTATTTCGTGCAGTGGAGACTCGGCGTAGTCTCGTGCGCTCGGCGAATACCGGTATCTCTGCCTTTATTGACCCGCTTGGCAGGATTGAATCCAGTTCAGAACTTTTCCAGCCGAGCGGGTTTTCAGCAGAGGTGATGTTATTTGAAGAGACAACGTTCTGGACGAGTTACGGGTATCTGTTTGGACCCTTTTGTCTTTTTCTGGGAGTGATTGCTGCATCTGTTGCGGCAATGTTGAGAAAAAATACGTGAATATTTCGTAAGTGCATAAAATACATTTTACTGGTATGAGATCACCGGACTTGGTGACCATTCAATTGACAAAATAAATATACAGGAAATCACTATGAGCACAGAAACCGGAGCTGCAGTATCAAAACAGAAACTCATTGACTTGAAAGTCCGCCTGCTTGCGCTCAAGGAGCATCTTTGACTTAGCAGGAAAGAAAGAAAAACTTGAACAGCTTGAGCAGCAGACTCTGGCCCCCAATTTCTGGAATGATGCTGAGGCCGCCAAACATGTTCAGAAAGAACATGGGCAGCTTCAGGATACTGTAAAAGGGTGGGAGGCCAAATGGAATGATTTTGAAGAGACGGAACTCCTGCTTGAAATGGCGATGGAAGAAAAGGAGAGTGATATAGAGCGCGAGATTGCTCTGAAAATTGATACAATGACGGAGGTTATCTCCGCTGCTGAAATGGAATGCATGTTCAGCGGTGAGCATGATACTAATAACAGTTTAGTGACAATTCATGCCGGGGCAGGAGGTACAGAGGCCCAGGACTGGGTTGATATGTTATTGCGGATGTATCTGCGCTGGGCGGAGGAACGGGAGTTTAAGACGGCTATCCTTGATCATCTTGCGGGGGATGAGGCCGGAACCAAAAGTGTTACCTTTATGGTTAAGGGAATGTATGCATACGGGTACCTTCGTTCAGAGCTTGGCATCCATCGTCTTGTTCGTATCTCCCCTTTTGATACCAGTGGACGGCGACACACTTCATTTGCTTCGGTGATGGTAATGCCCGAACTGGATGACACCACGGATATCACGATTGACGAAAAAGATCTTCGGGTTGACACCTATCGTGCCAGTGGAGCCGGAGGACAGCATGTGAATAAAACAGATTCGGCTATCCGTCTCACTCATCTACCGACCGGTACTGTTGTGCAGTGTCAAAATGAGAGATCCCAGCATCGTAATAAAGATATGGCAATGAAGATGCTTCTCTCCCAACTCTACGAGTTGGAGAAGGAAAAAAAGGCTGAGCAGCAGCAAGGATTACATGGCGATAAAAAAGGTATTTCCTGGGGCAGTCAAATCCGCTCCTATGTACTTCAGCCTTACAGATTGATCAAAGATCACCGAACAGATTTTGAGTCGGGTAATGTGGATTCTGTTCTCGGTGGTAATCTGGATCCGTTTATTAAGGCATTTTTACTCTGGGCGAGGTGATATCAGCTTTAGGCTACCCTTTATTCTGCAGTTTTTATCGACCGCATCACACCCAGCACGAATTCGGTGGATGCAAGCAGGTCGGTTTTCAGCCACTTGCTGACTTTCTCAGGATCGTTTTCCGATATTGCATCGATGATTTTCCGGTGATATTCCCCGCCGGTTCGTGGATCATGGGAAACAGTCTGGCGAAACATTAAATGGTAGTAAGGGCTTGCCTGATCCCAGAGACTTTTTATCATGGAGAGCAGTATAGGCATGTCTGCGTTACTGTAGATTGTAAAATGAAACTTGCGATTTGCAGAAAGTATTTTATCCGCATCATTCGTCTTCTGGGCTTCGATGTATTGATTATTTATGCCCTTGAGCGTCTCAATACTGTTTTTACCGGCTGCCAGGGTTGCTTTTCGCGCGGCGGTAAGCTCTATCATTAACCGTATCTCAAGAATTTCTTTGAGTTTCTTCTCCGAGAGCCCATAAACGGTAGTTCCTTTTTGGGGATGAACGATTAATAAATTCCTGGCTGCCAGGCGACCGATGGCCTCGCGGACAGGGATTCTGCTGATTCCCATTTGTTTTGCCAATGTTTCGGTTATGAGCCTTTCACCTGGTTTTATGCGTGCAGTGACAATTGCATGCTCTAATTCTCTGTAAACCAGTTCCTGGGTTGTCGGCGTTTGAATGGAGTTTGCTGAATACCCCGGTTCAAATATTGAGGGACTCGGTTCTTTGTTTTCTCTTATTTCTGACAGTTTATGCTGTGATTCCCACGTTTTTCTCAGGCTCAAAAAACCACTCATCCCTTTTAGTCCGACCCGTTTAAACCAACCACTGACCAGACGCGATGCGCTGGGAAGGGCCAGGGAACCGTTGCCTTTTCTCGATTTAAAGAGCAGGTCATCTTCGGGTGGATTATTCTGTATAAGATAGCGCTGAAATGATTTATGACTATGTGGTCCCACTGTTACCGGCACATTGTGTCCATGTCTGCGCCTTAACAGTGAAATTTCCTCACCTACATTTAAATTGACCAGATCTTTAACATGCAGGGTTAAGAGTTGATTGGCAGTCACTCCAGTTTCAATGGCCAGATCAAACAACAGCAGGTCCCTGGTGTTTGAACCGATAGTTTGTCGCAGGCGGTCAATCTCAGCTGAACCCGGTATTGGGTTAGCCTGTTTCTGCCTTTCCTTTGAAAGTGAATTTTGTGTCATTCTCGATCCTCCAGGTGCATACTATATTTTGTATAACATTATAAGGCAACATTTTTAAAGATATTCGATTTCTCGCCACTGTTTATTGCATGGGGCAGAAAAATTTATTTCCCATAAAAACATGATATTACAGTTAGTTAAGGTGTGTATTAACCAGTGTTTCCGGAGTGGATCGAATGGTATGTAAAAAACAATTGACAATATAGTGTATGCAGTGTTATCACAATATATCATTCAGGCAAATCGAAGGAATCAAAATGATGAATAATTACCCCCCTGCCGAGCTTATACCGTGGAGTTCTACTGATGGCTCGTGTCTGATAAAACACGGACATCCATTTCTAAAAATGCATGGCCTGCGAAATGATATTATCATCGTTGATGCACGGTGTGCACCCTTCAACCCTTCCCGTACTGAGATCCAGCGAATTTGTGATCGCAGAGAAGGTGTGGGAGGGGATGAACTGCTGATCGTTGAGCCCCCTTTGTTTTCCGATGATAACAAAGAGGTTGCAGCATTCATACGAATCATCAATACCGACGGTCGCGAAGTGGAGGCATGTGGAAATGCTTCCCGTTGTATCGGCTGGCTTCTGATGAAAGAACGTGGTCTTGATTCGGTTTCGTTTCGAACCCTTGGCGGCATACTCCGGTGTCATTTGAAGGGAGACCGGAAGGTATCCGTCTCCATGGGACGGCTTCGAACGGCGTGGCATGAGATTCCCCTTGCAAGGGAAATGGACAGTCTTCACCTCGGCATTGGTACCGGTCCATTGCAGGATCCCGTTGGTATGAATATCGGCAATCCCCACGCCGTCTTTTTTGTCAGTGATATTGAGCAGGTCGATCTGGAAACCTATGGCTCAGAGCTTCAGCATCATGACCTTTTCCCTGAGGAGGCCAACATCGGTGTTGCCCAGATGATAGATGCAGGCACGATGAAACTGGCGGTATGGGAGAGACCCGGAGTACTGACTACAGCCTGTGGTTCAGGTGCATGTGCTGCTGTTGGTGCGGCATATCGCCGTGGGCTCACAGACGGGCGAGCGGTTCGTGTAATAATGGCCGGTGGCAGCATGGAAATTGAAATTGACGACAGCAACGAGGTAACTATGACCGGCCCTGTGGCTATCTGCTACGCCGGATATTTACCATTTGAGGTTGAGAAATAATTGAAGGGTACGCTATCCACAACGTCATCAATAAGAGGAGTCTGGAATCTAATGAACGCAAGTGAACGAATGGCTGCAGCAATTGCCTTAAAACCCGTTGATCGTATCCCAAATGCGCCCTTTCAGGAAGCACCTGTATGTCGGTATTTTGGTCGAACCTTCCGCTCAGCTCTGCTCGAAGATCAGGATATGGCAGATTGTCATATAGAGGCGATCGAAACCTTCCACTTTGACTGGGTGATGGTAGGTATGGGGCTTATTGGCGGAATTATTCCGGAGGCGATGGGGTGCACGGTCAGCTGGCCTGAAGATGTTTTTCCTGTCATTGAAAAAACAGCTGTATTCTCCATGGAGGATGTGGTCCGGGTTGCCGAATCGGATGTATATACAGAGCGAATGGATAGGTTTATAGAAGGAATATTAATTCTTAAAGATCGGTTGAAAGGTGAAGTACCGATTGCCTGTGAATATATTTCACCCTTTACCATCGCTACAAGACTTCGCGGCACCAATGAGATCATGCTGGATATGTACAAGAACCCTGATCTGGTAAAGGCCCTGCAGGATGCTATTGTGCCTCTGGATATTGAGATTGGCAAAGCGTTGATAGATGCAGGTGTTGAATATATTTTCTACGGTGCAGATATGGAATGCCCGATCCTGATGTCGCCAAAACATTACCGGGAATTTATTCATATTCCAACGACGAAGACTGTCAATGCCCTGGCTGATATGGGTGCGCGTGTTTTACCGCATATGTGCGGTTCCATTGTTGAAACCGGTATTGTGGACATGTTGCTGGAGATGGATATGCACGGTATTATGCCGGGAAATCTGACCCAGTCGACGGTTCTGGATATTCGCGAGTTGAAAGAAAAGGTCGGCAACCGAACGGCGGTTTTTGACAATTTGAATCCGAACGGGCCGTTGCTGATTGGTACACCGGAGGAAGTTGAAAGAGATACACTGGTTCACCTCGAAAGGGCTCGGGGGATGAGTGGTTATCTGTTTTCTACAGCTGGAACCACATCTCCTAACGTACCTAGAGCCAATTTCGATGCGATGAACCGCACTGTTTTGAATTTCAAATAACCATGGCCTCAGCGGGATAATTTTTAGCGATGTTTAATAGAGCACTTATTAACTTTGACACGTCTATCCTGGAACAGATTCACAGTCGTTCCCTTGAACTTCTGAGCGACTCTGGCATCCGTTTTTTCAGTGAAAAGGCGGTTGATGTATTTCGCAGCAGGGGATTTCGTATAAGCGGGCAAACTGTATTTTTCGAAGAAAAGGATATTGCAGACGCATTGCAGACAGTTCCCCCGAAATTCACCATCAAGGCCCGAAACCCGGATAAAAATATCTGCATAGGTGGCGGTGACTATATGATGGCGCCCGGTTACGGACCTCCATTTATCATTGAAACCAGTGGGGAGAAGAGGAATGCCACCCTCAAGGATGTCCACACCTTCTGCAGACTGGTACAGACATCAGAATATCTTGATTTTAACAGTTCAATAGTTGTTCAGCCAAATGATGTTGCCACCCAGACGGCTCATCTGGATATTCTGCTTGCAACTATCCTTCTGACAGACAAACCTCTTATGGGCAGCAGTTCATCAGAAATCGCGGCCCGGGACTCATTAAAACTGGCGGAAAGGATTTGGGGAAACAGCAATGACCCGGTGATGATCTCACTGGTGGATTCACTCTCTCCGCTCCAATATTCTGAAGAATCCCTCGATTCTCTGATGCTCTATGCAGCATCCGGGCAACCCGTAATTATCCACTCTTCCTGTTCATTGGGATCGACAGGCCCGATCACCATCGCGGGATCATTGGTGATATCCAATGCTACCACTCTGGCCGGGATTTGCCTCTCTCAACTTATCAGACCAGGAACCCCGATTGTTTATGGTTTAGGAGGCAGCCCCACTGAAATGAGGACCGGAGGCTATGTCAACGCTTCGCCTGAAGATGCCAAACATACCGCCATTGTCACAGCACTGGGCAGGTTCTACGGGATACCCTGTAGAAGCCAGGGGGCTTTAACGGAATCCTTCTGCCTTGATTATCAGGCGGGAATGGAATCTGCAATGATGATGACCACTGCGGCATTATCCGGGGCTGATGTCAGCCTGCACACCTGCGGTACATATGGTTCCATGCTGGCAATGAGTTTTGAAAAATTCATAGCAGATGAAGATCTCTGTGGAGCACTCAAAAAATTGATGAAGCCTGTGGAGTTCTCAGAAGATGCTTTTGCCATGGATTTGATAAAGGAACTTGGTACATCCGGGAACTATCTGATGCAGAGACATACCATGAAAAGGTGCCGTACTGAATTCTATGAACCCGCTTTAAATACCCGGGCCATCCATGCCAGGTGGCAACAGCTGGAATTGCGGGATATGGACAAACGGGCAGGAAAAGTTCTGGAAAACAGGCTCTCGGCCTATGAGAAACCGGATATTGATCCTCATCTGGAACGAGACCTGGAGAAGTTTGTTGAAGGAAGAAAAGTGAGTTAAATCATGTTATTACATCGACAAATAAGATGAAGAATTTTTATGAAGCCATCAAGAAGGAGTTTTTCCAATGACAGTAAAAACCATTTTTGACGCAGTTATCGTCTTTGACGAGGCAAGGGTACAGGCCCAGACTCAGATAGAACTTGACGCCGGGACAGATGTGAATACCATTCTGAATGATGGGCTGATCAGTGCTATGGATGAGGTCGGAGAGCTTTTCAGCGCAGGCGATATTTTTGTGCCTGAGATGCTGATGGCAGCCGAGGCCATGAAGGCCGGGTTAAAGATTCTCAAACCCCACCTGGCCGAGGGCCAGAGTCGAAGCAAAGGCACGGTGATCATCGGTACGGTCAAGGGAGACCTGCATGACATAGGCAAGAACCTGGTAAGTATGATGATGGAAGGGGCCGGATTCGAGGTGATTGACCTGGGAGTGGACGTTGCCGGTGAGACCTTTGTAGAGACTGCGGCTGAGAAGAATGCCCAGGTGATTGCCTTATCGGCGCTGCTTACCACGACAATGCCGTCAATGGAGAACACCATCAAAGCGGTCAAAGAGGCGGGCCTGGAAACCAGAATAATCATCGGCGGTGCACCGGTGACCCAGGTCTTTGCCGATCAGATTGGTGCAGATGGATTCAGTGCTGACGCTCCAGGGGCAGTCAAACTGGTTAAACAATTACTGACATAGCTCTGGAGACATCTCCCTTCCCTTTTCAGGCGGAGGGTTCAGTTCTTTACCTCATCTTCAATCCTGTGGTAGTGGGCGATGCCGAAAGTACGCTTAATCTGATATAATTTCATATAGAAAAACACTCTTTCACATGGAATAATTAAATCAGTTGGCATTTTTTTAACATTAATTAGCTTAATATTAAGCTAACAAACATTGATGTAAATATGGCGACAAAATTGATCCCAGAACAAGAAAAAATGGCCCTTAATATTTATACTCAGCTTATGAGGTCCACCAACGCGGTCACGGAAAAAATGCATTCTCATTTGCAGGCTCATCAACTTACCATAAGCCAGTTTGGTGTGTTGGAAGCAATTTATCATCTCGGTCCTTTGTGCCAGAAGGATCTTGGAAAAAAGATCCTGAAAACCAGTGGTAATATCACCCTTGTGATCGACAACTTAGAGAAACGTAATCTGGTTGTACGGGAAAAAGATCCTGAGGATAGAAGGCGGTTTACGATTACACTGACACCTAATGGGTTTGATTTAATAGAAAAAATATTTCCTGAGCATTCAAAAATTGCAGCCTCAGTTTTTTCCGTATTAGATACTAAAGAGCAGGAGCGGCTCGGGAAATTGTTAAAAAAGCTCGGGCTTAAAAATATTTAGTTATTAGCAAAAAGCATGAAAGGAATATCAGTATGATACAGACAATAAAAGCTAAAGACAGACATTTCAACGATTTCGGATGGCTCAAAACCTATTGGCTCTTTTCGTTCAGCAACTATTATGACCCTGAAAATA
>DAOVUU010000147.1 GCA_030632405.1 Desulfobulbaceae bacterium
AGCAGAGCATAGAGCAGATCAACCAGGATATTAATAGTAAGAATAATGAATGCAGCCAGCATTATATAGGTAACTATAATGGGCTGGTCAGTCTCAAAAATTGAGGTCAGCAGAAGATTCCCCATACCAGGCCACTGAAAAATCGTTTCTGTTACAATGGAAAAAGCAATAAGTTCTCCAAAAGATAGTCCTGCAATGGTCACCACCGGAATCATCACATTCCTCAAGGCGTGTTTTAAAATAACTTTTGCAGGAGACAACCCCTTCGCCCATGCTGTCTTAATATACTCTTCAGACAGCGTCTCACGCATTCCTGCCCGGGTAAGTCTAATCAGTACGGCAAGCTGATAACCTGAGAGGGTAAGTGCCGGAAGCAGAATATGCTGCCATCCGGAAAGCGTCAATAAACCTGTCCGCCAGAAACCAATCTGCACAGTGTCTCCCCTGCCGAATGATGGCAGGATATTCAGATAGACAGAAAAGAACATGACAAGCAGAATACCTATGAGAAATGTCGGTATGGAGATACCAAAAAGTGAACCGGCCATGATCGCCCGGCTGACCACACCATGGGGACTGATCGAAACAATGATCCCCAGCCCCACGCCACAGATAAAAGAGATACACATCGCCGTAAACGCTAACTCAAAGGTTGCCGGAAACCGTTCAAGAATTGTATCCAGAGCATCAACCTGACTGACATAAGACTTTCCAAAATCACCCTGTACCACTCCTTTTAAGAAAGTGCTATACTGCACGTAGATCGGACGATCAAGACCGTAGGCAACCCGCACCTGCTCCTGTTCAGCCTGGGTAGCGTATTGACCCGCCATCATAAGCACGGGATCTCCGGTAAACCGAAACATGACAAAACAGACCATAGATACAAGAATGAGAACAATAACACCCTGAATCAATCTTTTTGCAAGATAGGTAGTCATATTATTTTACAGGTTAATTAACTGGTTAAACCATGGTGATAGAGGCTGAAAGCTGAAGGCTGTCAGCAGAGACAGACTCCCTCTGACAGCCTGAACACCTTCATCCTGTTGTCTACTTGATTTCTTTGACCACTATCCACCGGTCCGAACGAGGTGAATATGTAATACCCTTTCCTTTCACAACAGCAAAGATATCCTGCTGATAATGCAATGGGATCCAGGCTACATCGGCCACTGATTCCCTGTTGATTTTCTGCAGCGCTTTTTCTCTTTCCCCGCGATCAATAATAGAAGAGGAAGCGATGAGTTGACTGTCGATTTCACTGTTTGAGTATTTTGCTCCATTATATGTCCCCATGCCTTTATCTTTATCTGGGGTATGGAGTAATTTTTCAGCAGAGCGGCCAAAATCAAAGGAGCCGTCGAACCAGCCGATTAGATAGAAATTGTATTTGTTTTTTGTGAGTTCATCAAAGAAAATCGATTTGGGTTTAACATCGAGTTTTACCTTGAGGCCAACCTTGGCCAGGTACTTTGCCACTGCCTCACATATTTTTTCATCGTTCACATATCTATCGTTGGGGCCCGCCACGGTGATCTCAAAACCATCCGCATACCCTGCATCGGCCAACAGCTGTTTGGCCTTTTCCGGGTCATAGTCCAGTCTCTTAATAGATGCATCATAACCCACTGTCGGTACATCCGGGATCTGGTGGGCCATGGTTGCCTGGCCGCGCATAATCTTGTTAATAATCTCTTCTTCATTAATGGCGTGGGCAATTGCCTGACGCACACGGATATCCTCAAAAGGTGTCCCCACACCATTGCCTATACCCATATAAATTGCACGCCTTGCAGCCTGGGATATTATATCGACATGGCTCATTGCCTTAACCCGGTCATACAATGTCACCGGCACACCATTAACAATATCAACCTGCTTACCGGCAAGTGCAGCAAAGCGGGTAGACTCTTCTGTGATGGGAAGAATATCAACATTCTTATACTTGGGTGCTCCCTCCCAGTAGTTCTCATTGGCAGTCATGCGGATATAAGACCCCTTAACCCACTCAACAAACTTGTAGGCACCGGTTCCCATTGCACGAGTGTTGTATTCGCCATCGTCGAGATTCTCTGTAGATTCTTTATCAACAATGAAGTTCTGATGCATGGTCTCTGCAAACCATGGAACAGGCTTTTGGGTTTTAAAGATAACGGTATAATCATCCGGAGTTTCTATCGATGCTATTGCATTGGCAATATTCAACAATTTGGAATATTTAGGATCCTTCATTCTCTCAAAGGTAAATTTGACATCCGCAGCATTAAAATCATTACCGTTATGATATTTCACCCCTTTGCGCAATTCAAACTTCCAGGTCAAAGCGTCAATCCGCTCCCATTTTACGGCTAGAGCAGGTCCCAGTTTACCTTCCGGTGCTTTCCTCTGCAGCAGACCGTCAAAAAAGTTTGACATATAGGAAAGGTTGGCATCCGATGAATAGGCGTGCGGATTCATCGCCTTCGGCGGAGCATCGGTCGCAATAACCAGATCCGCTTTTGCCATCGCATTGACCGGCAGGACCAGTGCTGTGAGCAGGGTTATGGTTTTCAGAGTACGGTATTTCATTTTTTCATCCTCCCTTTTTGTTCATTTTAGATTGAACTACGCTTGTTCTTTTATTTTACTGATACAGATGACAGGCCACCACATGACCGTCACCCATATCGCTGAAACACGGTTCTTCTGTTGTACATATTTCCATTTTTTGTGGACAACGTGTATGAAACCGACAGCCGGATGGCGGATCTATTGGACTGGGAACATCGCCTTCCAGCAAAATCCGTTTTTTCTTCATCAGAGGGTTTGAGGTTGGAGCGGCTGAAAGAAGCGCCTGAGTGTATGGATGTTTAGGGGTATTATACAGGGCGCTGTAGGGAGCCTCTTCTATAATTTTCCCCAGATACATTACCAGGATTCGATCACATAAATATTCAACCACAGCCAGATCGTGGGATATTATAATGAGGGATAGATCAAAATCCCTCTTAAGATCTATAAGCAGATTGATTATTTGAGCCTGGATGGAAACATCCAGAGCGGATACCGGTTCATCTCCGATTATCACAGTGGGATCGAGTGCCAATGCTCTGGCAATACCAATTCGCTGCCGCTGCCCACCAGAAAACTCATGGGGATAACGTCTCCCATGCTCCGACGACAAACCCACCGTTTCCAGTAAAAACGCCAGTCTCTCTTCTCTCTTTTGCCCGGTAAAAGCGGAATGGACATCCATCGGATCAGAGAGTATCTGATTTACAGTCATTCTCGGATTGAGTGAAGAATAGGGGTCCTGAAAAATCAGCTGCATCTTCCGCCGTAAGTCACTGAGTTCTTTCCTCGACAGCTGAGCCATATCGCGGCCTTCAAACCAGACCCTGCCCCCGGTAACCGGCGTCAAATTCATCATCGCCATACCTGCAGTCGTCTTACCGCAACCGGATTCCCCTACGATACCAAGTGTTTCCCCCTTCTCAAGATGTAAATTAATCCCGTCTACAGCGTGCACATGGCCCACCGTCCGAGACATTAATCCCTTCTTAATTGGAAAATAAACCTGCAGTTCTTCTGCTTTGAGTATTTGGGTCATTTTTAAACCCCGACAAACGAGAAAAATTTTACAGTGCTAATGGTCAATATGCAGCCAGCAACGTACACCATGTTTATCACTGACCGCAGACAGGGGAGGCTCCTGCTCAGTGCAGATCTTCATGGCCCGAGAACAGCGCTGCCTGAATGTACATCCCAAAGGGATATCATAGAGGCTTGGCACTGTCCCCTTTATCTCATTCAACTTCTTCTGTTCACCCTTACTGCGACTGCCAAGAACAGGGATCGACTGCAACAGCCCCTGGGTGTACGGATGCAGGGTGTTTTGAAACAGATCTACCGCTTCCGATTCCTCAACTACGCGACCGGCATACATGACAACGATGCGGTCCGACATCTCGGCAATCACCCCGAGATCATGGGTGATCATCTGAATTGCGGTGCCCAGTTCATCTTTAAGCTTGTTCATCAGATCCAATATCTGGGCCTGAACGGTAACATCAAGGGCCGTTGTCGGTTCATCGGCAATAAGCAACTCAGGATCGCAGGCCAGGGCCATGGCAATCATAGCCCGCTGCCGCATACCGCCGGACAGTTGATGCGGATAGTCGTGTATCCTTTTATGCGGTGCGGGAATCTGAACCCTTTCAAGCATCTCAACGGCTGCCGCCAGACCATCTTTTTTGTTCATCCCTTTATGAAGGGTAAACATTTCCGCAATTTGATTTCCGATGCTGAATACGGGGTTAAGGGAGGTCATCGGTTCCTGAAAAATCATGGCAATACGACTGCCCCTGATACGACGCATTGCTTTCTGGCTCAACTGGGTTAGATCTTCACCATGAAATTTAATATGACCGCCAACTATTTTACCTGGAGGGTCGGGAACAATGCGCATAACGGAGGAGGCTGTAACCGACTTACCGCACCCCGATTCCCCAACGATACCAAGCGCCTCTCCCCTGTCAAGATGATATGAAACACCGTTAACCGCCCTTGCAGTTCCCTCAAAAGTGAAGAAGTAGGTTTTCAGATCCTGTACTTCGAGCAGATGGGAGGTGGAATCGGTCATTATACCTTATACCTCTGCGGTTTCTTTTAAAAATTCGTTAAGACGATCAAATAGAAAATAGAGTGAATCGAGAACGATGTGTTCTTCCTCAGTGTGCTGGGACATTTCTCCATCAGCACCCCATATGGCCCCGGGGATATTTCTCTGGGACAGATGACTGGCATCCGACGCCCCATGTTCAAAACCGAAAACTGCCCCGTCGGAATGTTTTTGCAGGCGATCAAAGTAGGGGGATTCTCCACCGAAAAACAGTGGCGACTGCTCAAATAAGGTGGCCTTTCCGCTCACTGCTTTCTGTATATCTCCTACTATCTCATCGGGGTTGTCATGCTCAGTATAGCGGATATCCAGTGTAGCTTTTGTCTGGTGTGCAACGATATTCACTGAGCCATTTCCGGCCTCACATTGTGTCAAAGCCACGGTTTTATGCCAGTGATCCGGTGTTTCTTCATTAAAGAGTGCTTTAACAGCCGTATAGTCCTCGACAAAGAGATCAAAAGCATTCTGCCCAAGCCAGGGTCGCGCGGCATGCGCGGCTTTACCTGTTGCTTCCAGATGAATCCGGAGAACTCCTTTCTCTTTTGTAACTATCAGACCGGGATTGCCACCGTCCAGAGTAATAAAAAAATCTGTTTCCAGCTTCTCTGAAATTTTTCCAACCCCGCTGCGTCCTCCAACTTCTTCATCCCCGGTTAAAAGAAGGCCAAAGCACATATCTTTTTGACTCAGCCCTCTTTCTTGTAAAGCCGCCAGATGTTCCCGAAAGAGCAGCAGTGAGAGAGCAACTGCATATTTGTCGTCAATTGCGCCGCGACCATAGAGCTTGCCGGTTTCAATCCTCGGGGTGAAAAGTGCTTCATCTTCCACTTCCACAACATCAAAATGGGCCATGAGCAGGACCTTTACCCTGGCACTTTCAGAGGGAAAAACAACTATTGAAGGGACGTTGTTAATATCAAAGCGCTCACACTTGATGGTATGATCACCAAGCCAACCTTCGATGAAATCGGCGCACTCCGCAATTTTTTCAGAACGAGCCTGGGTGGAGGGTATACGGATCAACTCCTCCGTTAGATGAAGAAGTTCATCCTCAAGATGTTTCACTGCCACGGTTTTATCAAACCTCCATAAATTGCATATTCTACTACTACTCTATATCAACTTCAACCCGGACATTTCAACATGACCTGCATAAAAGTTTAAAAAAAGTTTTAACCGAATAAAAAATATAATTCAAACACTATTTAAAAATAATTGCCAATCCTGTATGATACTGCCTTTTCAGACACTCATTATAAATCTACAATGCGATATGAGAAAATTTCCCCAGACAATAAACAGGATAATTGAAGAAAGCGGCCTGAATCTCCATAACATCAATCAGGCATCAGGAATTTCAGACACCTACCTGGCCAAACTTGCCAAAGGAAAAATCAACAGACCGGGGAAAAACAAGATAACTTCAATTCTCCTTGCTCTCAATTATACCATCTCCGACATTAACCAGATTTTATCCAACTACGACTATCAGCCACTCCATCGTGAAGATATTCCGGATATTTTACGAAACAACAGGGCAAGAAAGATTACAGGCGGTAACCTGCCCCAGTACGACCACATCTATTACGACATGCTCCTGGTCATCCTGGAGCACATCGGCGGAGTCAAGATACTCGTGAAAAACAGGCCCAGCGGCCTGTTTATGCCCCATGAACTCTATATGATGAAAGAGTACCCATATGAAGAAAACGACAATGCCGCTCTTTTTCGCTACCGGCTCACAGAAGCATTATTAAAAGAACGCTCCCAGCTCTATATC
>DAOVUU010000113.1 GCA_030632405.1 Desulfobulbaceae bacterium
CTCCTTTATAGATATTTCGGACGGTTCAGTTATACACCTGAAAAGGATCTAAGGCGAACCAAAACTTATTTGTTACTTAAGTTATATATCTGATATTATAAGTGTAATAATATTAATAAATTGTTAGTTATGGGTAGATGGTAACAATGTTACTTTATACTGTATTGGGCCTTCTCATGTCAATAAAAAAGTGAAGTAAGGAGAGAGGGAGAGTATTTCTGCTCCAGTAGTTTTTGAAAATAGAAAACAAATTTGGTTGAAAATTATGGTAAAAAGGTGATAGGCTACCAGTTTTACTGGCCAGGGAAAACTGATTTGGTGGAGCATCTTTTAGATTGAAAATCAGAGGGATATTTAATGAAAAGAACAGGTTTTGTTTGTGATGACAGGTACCTATTACATTTAACCGGTGATTATCACCCGGAATCACCGGAAAGATTGAAGGTGATCTATGAGGGACTGTCTGGTTCAGGATTGCTTGACAAACTCACTGTTATACCTGGGGAGAAAGCAAATCAGCGATGGATTGAGACTGTTCATGATATACGCTATATCATGAGGTTTGAGGAAACGTGTATTGCCGGTCTCCCCGAATTTGATCATCCTGACAATGGGATTTGCAGGGATACTTATGAGGTAGCTTTATTGGCTGTCGGAGGAGTTCTCAGGGCAATTGATGAGGTGATGACCGGAAAATTGGATAATGCTTTTTGTGCTGTGCGTCCACCTGGCCATCATGCGGAAGTGGATAAACCATTGGGCTTTTGCTATTTTAACAATGTGGCAATTGGAGCACGTTATCTACAGAAACAGTATGGGATTGAACGTGTCGGGATTATAGATTTTGACGTGCACCACGGTAATGGAACCCAGCATATCTTTGATAAAGATAAATCTGTTTTTTACTATTCTATCCATGAGCATCCGTCATTTGCTTATCCGGGTACTGGCAGGGAGTTTGAGACAGGGGTAGGGGAAGGAGCTGGTTTTACACTTAATTCACCAATTTTGCCAGGTAAGGGGGATGATGAATACAGGGAAAAAATTATGCAGGAAATGGTGCCCGCTTTTGAGGGTTTCCAACCTGAGGTAATCTTGCTTTCCACCGGTTTCGATGCCCATAGTTCCGACCTTATGTCCGGAACAAATCTGTCTACTGCCGGATATGACTTCATCACTAAGACGATAGTTGGGCTGGTGGATACCTACGCAAAAGGGCGTGTCATATCTGTTCTCGAAGGAGGATATAATCTCCAGATATTGCCGGTTTTGGTGGAGAACCATATAAAAATACTGGCCGATATACAATGACATCTGAATTTTGATTGGTATCTCCGATACACTCGGCGATTGCAGATTCAGGTGAAATCGAAAGATGAAATTAGAATAAATACTATCTAACTACGGAGGCATTATGTTTGTTAGCGAGAGAATGTCCACAGACCTGATTACCATTGGCCCGGATTTTACTATCGCCGAGGTAAAAAACAAGATGTCTAAGAATTCTATCAGGCATCTGCCTGTAGTTGGCAGGGAAGGGGAACTGGTAGGTATAGTGACCGATCGGGACCTGAGGGATGCGATGCCGTCTACTCTTTTGAAAAAATCAAATTATGAAGAGACCGTCGCTAAAATAATGAATTATCTGGTAAGCGATATAATGACCAGGGATCCGATCACTATTTATGGTTATTTTACCATACAGGATGCTCTTCTGGTTATACAGAAGAAGAAGGTAGGTGCTCTTCCTGTTATTGACGAGCAGGGACAGTTGATAGGATTACTCTCAACAAGAGATCTTCTGACGGCGTTTGTCAATGTGATGGGCATAAATGAACCGGGAAGTCTGTTATGTATTCTGGTCCATGATAAACCGGGACAATTGAAAAAAATCGTAGATATTGTCGCCCGGGAAAATATATCCATGGGAAGTATTCTCACAGCAAAATCCTGGGATGGAGAAAAACGGGCAATTTTTCCCTACCTGTTTACCAACAATGTCATAAACGTTAAAAAGAGGTTGTTGGAAATCGGTTTTGAATTGATCGATCCAATGAATTGGTATTTAGATCAGATTTCTAAAAAAAATGATTAATATTTTGTGGTGCTGCCGCTATTTGCTTGCTCGCTCTCTGGCGAGTTCGTCCGGTGTCATTGTCCAGAATGGTGTACCGTCCTTAGTAAGGCGAACTTTGAACTCGAAGTGTTCTCCCTGCTTTGCCTTGGCGGCCATGAAAATGTCCTGGTCGTTAATGAAGGCCCAACTCCCTTTAACCTTGGTTTTTACTCCCCTGCGAAGACCTGTTGCTTTCGCGTCTGCAAATGATTGCGGGCAGAGATGGACGAGTATGTCTTCGTCACCTTCTTCCAGAATAAGGGCTGTACCTGTGGCCATCCCCGGAAGCGGGGTAACTTTTTTGAATTTTTTCAGTATTCCTTTCAACGAATCGCGTTCTTTGTAATTATAATAACTGTTGTACTTTGAATCGATTTCCCATCCCTTGATATCTTCAGCCATTGTCAACTGCGTAGAGAGCGAGAAAACAGCCAGGAGCAGTATTATGATGGTAAAAGGGTGTCGATTTGATTGAGTGTAGGCGTCCATTGAATCTCCGATAGGTGTTGGGTTTTTTCGATATTCCTCTGAAGGCTACCTGAATAATCACCAGCTCTGTTTGAAAAAGTCTTCCAGAATATTTTTTCTCCACCCTTCTGTCTGTCTGAGTTGTATGCTGTCTTGACTCTGGGTGGTGCTCAGCATCTTAATAAGCAGTTTGAGCTCAGAATTGCTCCCTACCAGAGTAGGTGAAATTCCTAAGAGTTCGCATTTTAATGTTATAAGGTTCTGAAGCTTTTTGAGTGACTCTTTCTGACGACGGTTTAGCCGCACCGGGCCATGTGGAGCTGGGTAGGTGTCTATTGATTGGTTACATGTTTCATTTACAATTGCAGCAACAGTTTTGCCGTATTTCTTGAATGCCCTGGCTGACAGAATATCACTTTCCTGCAGCATCTCTATAGAGTTGAGATTTT
Source organism: Desulfobulbaceae bacterium (assembly GCA_030632405.1). Taxonomy (GTDB): domain Bacteria; phylum Desulfobacterota; class Desulfobulbia; order Desulfobulbales; family Desulfocapsaceae; genus Desulfomarina. The sequence continues at coordinate 3,034 of DAOVUU010000113.1, forward strand.
GTTTTGCTATCCCCAGCAGTACAGTGTCTTTTATGACATGTCCCCGGGGGCGATCTAATTTCCGGGCTATCCCCTCCCTCCAGACAGTAAGGTTCTTCAAAATTGCCAGACCTCGTCGATCCAGTGTCTTGCTGCCTCTTATTTTTGAGAAACGGTTGTTTATTGCGGATCCTGAATAGTTTGCAGGATTATTAAGCAGGTTCAGTTCTTCCAGAAGCCAGGATTTAATTTTGGGTCCAATCATGCGGGTAAGAAGCAGGACTCTTACCGCACGAAGATACCGAACATCGTTGAGAGCGTACGAAACCTGTTTCGAACTCAGAGGCCTCTGCAGCCAATTGGTACGGGTTTCTGTTTTATCGAGTGTAATATCAAGCAATTCTTTGACTACATTGCTCAATGACAAGGTTTCAGGCAGGTTGGAAAAACCTGCGGCGAGTCGCGTGTCGAAGATGTTTTGAGGTATGGATCCTGTTGCTCTATGCAATATGATAAGATCCTGGGGCGCATCGTGGAATATTTTAATGACACTTCTGTCTGATAACAGCAGGCCTAGCGGAGTGATATCTTCGATTGCACAGGGGTCAATCAGATAACAATCTTCGTCAGACAGTGCCACCTGGATCAAGCCCAGTTGAGGATAAAAAGTGCGTTCCCAGACAAATTCAGTGTCAAGGGCAATCGCATCGGTTTGTCTTGCTCTGTGAACAAAAAGTTCCAGGTCTGCCTTGTTTTGAATGAGAGTGTCGAGCTTTTCCATATCAGTGTTCTGCTGTTGCCAATATCTGTTAGCGGTTAGGTTTTTCTTATTTTTATAACAGAAGTTCAGTAGTAAGGTACTCAACAAGACATAATGGGAGAAAAAAGACAAGAAATATTCTTTTTTTATCGTGTTAATAATCTTATTTGCGTATGACCTTACCCTGCGCTTTTCTCTGGGGTGCAGTGTTTTTTATCAGGCCCTCAGCCACACATGTGGTATGTTGAGGTTCTGAAAAAAAACCTGCAACGAAGCAGGTAAGCGAGCCTGCGAGGCTCCGGATTGGACTTTTGGCGAATTTATCAGACATGTCAGGGAAACAATGATTCTATACATAATAAAAAGAATCCTGTTGATGGTGCCGACGCTGTTCGGTGTGATGCTTGTCACCTTCATCATCACCCAATTTGTGCCCGGTGGTCCTGTTGAAAAATTGATATCTGAAATTGAAGGGTACGGTAAAGATGCAGGAGAAGTGAGCACTGGTGTTTCCGGCTTTTATCGAGGTCATTCAGGCCTTGAAGGTGAAAAACTGGATGAACTGAAAAAACTGTATGGGTTTGATAAATCTCCGATTGAAAGATTTGTCACCATGATTAAAAATTACCTGGTTTTTGATTTCGGTAATTCCTACTACTATCACAGGAGCGTTTTCGATCTTGTCGTTTCACGGATGCCGGTTTCCATGTCTCTTGGTTTGTGGAGTTTTCTCATTGTATATGGAGTGTGTATTCCCCTCGGAATAAAAAAAGCAGTTCACGACGGATCTCGTTTCGATTTTGTCAGTTCTACCGTAATATTGGTTGGTTATGCTGTTCCTGGTTTTGTCCTTGGGGTAATTCTTATTGTTTTATTTGGTGGAGGCAGCTTCTGGTCAATTTTTCCTCTTCGTGGTCTGGTCTCTGATCATTGGTCAGAGTTGAGCTTATTAGGTAAAGTCCTTGATTACCTCTGGCATATGGTATTGCCTATAACAGCAAGTGCCATTGGCAGTCTTGCCGTAATGACAATGCTGACTAAAAACTCTTTTCTGGAGGAGATCCGTAAGCAGTATGTTATTACCGCAAGAGCAAAAGGGTTATCTGAATCTCGAGTGCTCTATAAACATGTTTTTCGGAATGCCATTATTCCTGTTATCACTGGTTTTCCTGGGTATTTTATTGCTTCTTTTTTTACCGGAAGCCTTCTAATCGAGACAATTTTTTCCCTTGAGGGTATGGGGTTACTGGCCTATGAGTCGGTTTTAAATAGAGATTATCCCGTGGTTCTTGGAACCCTTTATTTTTTTACCCTGATAGGCCTGTTTGCTCGTCTGTTGTCTGACCTGAGCTATGTGATTGTCGATCCCCGAATAAGCTTTGAAGCTGTCGAGAGGTAAGATGAGGACCGGAACAGGACAGGCGGAAGCTGCGGTCTCTCGCAGGAAGAGGAACTGGACCCGGTTTAAAAGGAACAGGCGGGGCTATTATAGTTTGCTTATTTTCCTTACGCTTTTTGTGTTGAGTATTTTTGCGGAACTTATAAGCAATGATGTCCCCCTTGTTGTACGATTTGAAGGGGAATATTTTTTCCCGGTATTCAAGTCGTATTCAGAAACGACTTTTGGCGGCGACTTTGAGACAGAGGCCGATTATAAGGATCCTGTTTTTCAAGAGTTGCTGCAGGGGGCAGGAAATTATATGGTTTTTCCTCCCATTAGGCATGATTATAATTCCATTAATTTTGAGATTGACGGGCCGGTTCCCTCGCCACCTACAGGAGATAATCTTCTGGGTACTGACGACAGAGGGAGAGATGTTATGGCGAGGATAATCTATGGGTTCAGGTTGAGTGTACTTTTTGGCCTGGCTTTAACTTTACTGGGTACTGTAGCAGGGATTATTGCAGGTTCAATACAGGGCTTTTGGGGTGGCCGTGTGGATCTGGTATTTCAGCGCTTTATTGAAATATGGGGAGCCATGCCAGAGTTGTATCTGCTGATCATCTTTGCCTCTATTTTTCAACCCAGTGTGCTTTTGCTGCTTATACTGCTCTCTCTTTTCAGCTGGATGGGCTTGTCTGATTATGTGAGAGCGGAGTTCCTGAGAGGGCGTAATATGGAGTATGTTAAAGCGGCCAAGGCGCTTGGTGTAGGCAATATAACTATAATGTGGCGCCATTTACTGCCAAACAGCATGACACCTGTTATTACCTTTCTGCCTTTTCGTGTGTCAGCCGCTATCCTTGCACTGACCAGTCTCGACTTTTTAGGCCTTGGTGTACCTCCTTCTACTCCAAGCCTTGGTGAACTCCTGGCTCAGGGCAAGGCCAATATAGATGCCTGGTGGCTTTCGCTGTCCTCATTTTCAATACTCGTAGTCACTCTGGCACTGCTTATTTTTATTGGTGAGGCTTTAAGGGATACCTATGATCCAAGAAAAAAATGAGCGTTTTCTGAAATTGCAGTTTGTCGGTAGTGCTGCGTGTTTATACTTTCGATACATTGACTTATAGTTTTACTTGTATATTTTAATGTGTTTGAAAAACAAAGTTTGATTCAGTTATTTGTGTTTAACTAGTGCCTGTCCATAGATGAGATATTTTGTTCTAAATCGAGGCGCTCGACAAATTAAATATTCGGAAGAGATAATGATAAAAATAATATATGTTTTCACACTGTTATTGATTTTCTCCCCTGCATACGTAAGTGGTGGTGAAAATGGCCCGACGGATACCCTGAAGCCGGTATTGAATGAGCTAATGGCGATATTGGGTGATAAGAGCCTCGAAGGTGATGAGAATCTTGTGAAAAGACGTTCGAAAATCATGATTTCAATAGGGAGAGGGTTTAATTTTAAAGAGATGTCAAAACGGGTTCTCGGGAAGACGTGGCGAACCATCGATGACCAGCAGAAAGAGTACTTTACAGAACTTATGACCAAGCTTCTTGAGAACGTATACGTTGGTAAGCTTGAAGGGTATTCCGATCAGACTGTTGAATTTGTTGCTGAGAAGATCAAAGGTGATAGAGCTCAGGTTACAACCTTTCTTGTGGATAAGGGGATGAAGCTGCCGGTTCACTATATAATGAAAACTGCAGAGGAATTATGGTTGGTCTATGATATTAATATTGAAGGTGTTAGCCTGGTGAGAAATTATCAGCAGCAGTTTAAGTCTATTATAAGAAAAGAAAAATTTGAAGGATTGGTAAAGGTGCTGGAAGAGAAGAATAGATCTTTTTTAAAAGCAGAGAATTGAACTAAAATTCAGTCATGACTCAATACAACACAAAAAGTCTCTCTTCGTTTGAGAAAAAACTCGGACAGGCTTTCCCATGTACTCTGAGAAAGAATTATAGAGTGGAAAAAGACAGATTCTGGGGGTCGGGTGTATTTTTTTCTGGCGATTATTCTCTAAATTGATTATTTCTTCTTTCTTTTGTTTATAATCTTGAGGTGGAAAAAGGAATTTTTGGTATCAAATGAAGTTGAATTTAGAGGAAATCACCAAAAAAATCAGACGCTATTCTGTAAATGATGGCGATTTGTTTCCAGCTCCTGAGAAAGGTGCCGATTTCTCTGCCGGTCTAGAAGTAGCAATATATCGCAGAGATAAGGAAAGCTTTGTCGTGGAAGGAGAGCTGAAAGGAAGCAGAGAAGTGTCCTGCGACAGATGCGGTGAACCTGTCGAACAGAAATTGCAGAGGAGCTTTTCGTATCTTCTCACCACTCGAAAAGAGGAGATTGAGGGTCTGCAGGAACTCGGTACGATTGGTCGTGCGGAAGACATGAAGATCAGCATGTATATCGAAAAAAGTGTTGA